>NZ_SSHN01000020.1:0-36757 GCF_004804295.1 Vibrio sp. H11
GGGTATCAGTGCAGGATGGAGACATTGCGCTGGCCATCGATGCGGCGGATCAGGCGTTGGTGGATGCGGCGCAGGCTCAAGCTACCGCCAACGGTAAAATCACCACGTATTACCAAGGCACTGCCCCAGGCTCTGCCTCTCAGGGTGACATCTGGGTCAATACCAGCCAGGGCAACAATCAATACATGTACACCGTATCTGGATGGGTTGATATTAAAGACGCTGATATTGAGGTAGCCATTGATGCGGCGGATCAGGCGTTGGTGGATGCGGCGCAGGCTCAAGCTACCGCCAACGGTAAAATCACCACGTATTATCAAGGCACTGCCCCAAGCTCGGCCTCTCAGGGTGACATCTGGGTCAATACCAGCCAGGGCAACAATCAATACATGTACACGGCATCTGGATGGGTTGATATTAAAGATACCGACATTACAGTGGCAATTAATACAGCTAACCGAGCGGTGAATGATGCCGACCAGGCGCTGATTGACGCCGCCAAAGCCCAGCAAACGGCCGATGGTAAAATTCAGACGTTCCGGCAGAGCACCGCGCCAAACTCAGCACAGGCTGACGAGGGCGACATCTGGATCAATACAGCAGAGGGAAACAATCAGTACATGTTTACCAGTGCAGGATGGATTGATATTCAGGACACCGCGATTGTTCAGGCTCAGACCACCGCTGACCGGAAAATCACTACCTATTACCAAGGCACTGCGCCAAGTGGTGGGAATCTGTCGACCGGGGATATTTGGTATAACACCAACCTCAATAACCGCCCTTATCGCTGGACAGGCAGCAACTGGCAAGTGGTCAGGGATGAGGGGCTGATTGATGATGCCAAGTCAGTGGGTAAACTTTTTCCTCAGCAAAATGACATTCAGATCCAGTCTGATGATTACATTGCCGGAACCCGAGGCTGGGCAATCTGGAACAGCAAACAGACGGGCAAAAGCGGCTGTGAGTTCGCCAACGGCATCTTCCGCGGCACCGTGTATGTAGAGGACTTAATCGGTGACACTTACGAGAATTACATCACCAACATTCTGAGTAATGTAACCAATATACAGGTTAACCGAGGCTCGACCGTGTACCGGACGATCAGCACATTTGACATTCCCCAGGCAGCGTGGGAAAGAAAAATGCTGATCCCGGCAGGCACTCGTTTTTATATCTCGGGGAATACCTCCGGCGGCGCAGTGTATCTGGAGTACCTGGTCAATGGCGAGTTGGTGTATACCGCCGGTGGTGCAATGGAAAATGCTTACTTGATCGATGGCATCTTTCACTCATTAGCGAAAGAGGTACCCCTGCCGAGTGCGACCCCTGTAACCGTGCAGATCCGTTTGCGTTGCTACGTTAACGCAAACGCCGCAACGGTGTATCAGTACGGCGCGTACTACGCCGGTAGCCTGGTTCACAACGTGTATAAATAAACGGTCGTTAATGACCATCTTTACAAAGGAGATTCGGCTCTTTTTTTACGTATTAAGGCCGAGTGGTCCTCCCTGGACCAATCTCTGGCAAAATCATTACGGGATGTACAACTTAACCGGCTGATAGACGATGCGCGTCTTTCACGCTGCAGATTACTTCGATATTTAACCCGCCATTGGCGGGTTTTTCTTTGCCCTTTATACAGAAAAGAGGAAAATTATGTCAGTACGTGTGACCGGCGTTCTAACGGATTCAGGCGGCAATATTGCGCCAAATGTACATATTCACTTTAGGACGACTCAAGGTTTTGGCAGTACGTTACCTACCGCGTCGCTCGATGTGATCACGGGAGCTGACGGGGGGTACGATTTCAATTTAGTGATTGGTACGCATCGTATTTCTATACGTTATGGTGATCGTTTTGAACCCATTGGCACAACAGTGATTAATGACGAAACACCAGGAGTGCTGACGTTATCCGAACTGTTAAAACAAACAGTCCCTGTTACCCCCGAAGCATTGAAACTGATCATGCAATATACGGCGGAAGCGAAAGCGGCTAAAGAAGCTGCCGGACAGTTTGCCGCGCAGGCGGAAGATAACGCTGAACAGTCTCTAGTAGAAGCGACAAAGTCAAAACAGCACGCTGACCAGGCCAAAGTTTACCGTGATCAAACGGCCGCAGTAGTGACCGGTGGCACCGCGACGTTAACGCCCGAACCCGGTAAAATCCCTCTGGCCGATTCAGAAGGTAAAATTGACTCAGACTGGCTCAAATATGATGAGCTGTTCGTAGGCGAGCCGGATGTGTATATCCCGTTTAACGATAGCCTACAGATTGTGCGAGGTTTCGGTAAACACGATCAGATTGATGTGTCACCGGCTCAGGATGGCTCGGTGATGGTTGACTTACCAACTAAGTCAGTCGAGTTCAGTCGGGCGAGTGGGCGACAGGTAATTAACAAAAGCGGTGTCTATAAGTCACTTGAAATTGATCAACCAGGCATCAGCAGTAAAGGTATAGGAATCTTTAAAAACTTCACGAATAGTTTGATTAGAAGCCAAGACCAAGAAACGGCGTATACAATATCCAACCTCACGTTGACACCAGATGAAGACACCCCGCTAGATTCTGATAGTTATCTCGTCGCTGAAGCAACCGGGGATACGAGCCATTATGTCCAATCGAGGGTAGTTGTCACCGATCTTCCTGCAGGTGAAAAAATTTTGGGGGTCTGGCATATCAAGGTTGACCAAGAGCTGTGGTATGGAAAATCAAATGAGTTCTTTTCATTTTTCATCTACAACTGGGACAATACGGGCGATAATGCAAAAGTTAACGTTGCATTTGATGAGCAAGGTAAGCCTGTGGTCACATCCGGTGATGGGTTCAATATTACCCCGTTGAACGATGGATGGTATCGCGTCAGTATCAGTCATGAATTGAAGACACCATCAACACAGATTCGTCTGCGATTACTCATGATTAGAAATGGTTCTACGCTTTACACAGGTGATCCTAGCCGATACATAAAAACTGTCGGTTGGCAAGTGGTCATAGGTTCCTCATGCACTTTACTTCCCTATGTAAAAACGGGAGAAACTCCATTTTCGGCAGCATCCGATTTTGTAACCTTGCCAGTTGAAGGTAATCTGCCAATGACTGGTCAGTCGTGGTGTTTTGTTTGCGACACAGATTTAAACGAAGATCTTGGAGATTCAAACCGCACGATATTTTCAGTAGGAAATGCGTCAGAGACTGGTCACTTTCTGGGTTTGGTATCAACTGCGTCCAATTCGATGGTTTTTAGAGCTGGCAGCAATGCTTCCGGTGATACGAATCTCGGATCCATATTTAACAACCCCGCATATAAAGCCAACGAAATGAATACTTTTTCTGTTGAGTATAACGCTGACTCTCATACTGCATGTTTATATGTAAATGGAGTTAAGAATCCTATAGGGGACGTCTATGTAGGTAAGATGACAATGCCGTTTGACGGCGTTATTCGCATCGGTGCTTCGTCTGGAACCTGGCAGTTGAATGCACACATGAAGAATGCGAAGTTTTTTCACCGGCTGCTATCAGAAGCTGAACAAAAGGTTCTAGGAGGTGCTCAATGAAATATCAATCTTCATATTTAAGAGCCGAAAGTTATGAGGCTTTCTTTACAGCTTGTGTGAATGCTGGTCTGGTGTCAGAGGGCGAAATCATCACAACCAGTCATGATTATTCTATGATCCTGATAGGCACACTTTACAAAGAAACCGGAAAAATCCTAAAAGATTCCGAGGGGAACGACTATCCCGAGAAAGTGGCCATTCCTGGCTATCACGTCAACCTGCGCGCCAAGCAGCCGGTTGGCCTGGAGCATTTAGCCGTCGAGCCTGACAACATCCTTGTTGAGTGGGCGTAAAGAACAAGGTAAGCAGCTACATTCTCTCAGTAATGTCGTCTGCTTTTTTCTGTGTTGCGCTACTAACCACATCTCGCACCCAAACAGGTTTTTGCGCAACTCATCGATCAGCCATGCTCATTGCAAAATGCGCCGCCTGGCGCACGGGTGACCGCTTGGAGCGTTTCATTTTATAACCTTTCTTTTACTGCGCTCTGCGAGCAGGGCGCAGCCTTTCTTTGCTTTCCATTCTGTTAATGCCTTGCCTTTACTTGGTTTTTTCTGTCTAATTACCTGTGTTTTTGTACAGTGGTTAGGGGTGAGGAAATGCCAGAAAATCAAAATAGCTTAATAACCGGCGATCTTTCTTGTACGATAAGAAACCTGGACGAATTTTTGCGCTTTCTCTGTTTGGCCAGTGAAGATGAGGACGCCTGTTCCCCTGGTATGGGGCACAGTTTGCGGTTGGCTCAGGGGGCTGCAAATTGGGTTCGGCAGGAAATTAACATCGCTGAGCAGAGCGTGATCCTACGTGATCAATCAAATAAAATTTAAATGAGTTACTGCAAAGCTCGGCATCGTGTGGTAGATTTGGATGCGTTACCACGGTTTGTGGTTGAAAGACTGGTTTTTGAATAGAAATTAAACAGACGGAAATCGGCAGGTTTTAGATGGTGAAAAGCCCCGCGCTAACGGGGCTTCTCGATAATTCGTAACGCAACAAAAAAAGGCGTAAACGAACTGATTGGCATTAGTTAGTTTACTTGTTGCGGTTCACCACTGCAAGCTTTGCCGCCTACAATTTGGGCAAAAAATGGAAACTAACAAGCAGTGCAGACGCCGTAGAGGGGTTCACTCTACGCAATGCAAGAATCCGAACCCGGCATTTACGACGCCGGACACGTATCGAAAGCGTCTTGCGTTCATTCGCGACCTGGTCGCTTCCTGTCAAAAACGCGATGTGACAGCGAGTGATGAGGCGGTACTCATCAGCAAGCAATCCTCTGCTAACATGACCGACACCCGCCAGCGCAGTTTCTATCGCGATCGCCGCCGGGCAATCAATGCTCTGGCCGCTACGTTGTGTGAGCACGTTAACCTAGTGACTTTTCAGTTTGAAATTTCCTTACGCAACGCCGCTGATCTGGCGGGCCTCAGCACCATTTCCGCTGCAGAGCAGGAGAAACTAGACGCTGACCCGACTTACTCCCCGATTGTCTCTATTTCCCGCGCTAGCCGCGCACTGGCGGATATGGTCAAACTCGGCTGGGTCATCGATCGCAAAGAAGATCAGGTGTGGGATAAAGAAGCGGGCGCATGGATTGATAAATACTATGAAGCTACCCCGCTGTTTTTCAATGCCTGCGGTATTACTACGGAGCGATTAACAAAGGTGCAGAACGAGCGTCTGGGTTATCTCAAGCGTGAAGCGACCAAAGCCGGAAAAACGCCAGAGGAAGTGGGGCGCATGTCGGTGTCGCAAATCCGGGTCGAGCGTAAGATCCGCTGGCGCAAAAGCGCCTTTGAGCGCCGTAAGCATGAGTGTGAGCGTAAGAAGATGCGTCGCGCCATGAGCGGCAAAGACCAGCAGCAGCAGCGTCAGCTGGCGCAGCAGGCCGTGCTGGCGTCTCTCAGTCAGCATGAGCTGGCAACGATGGACAAAACCACCTTTAAGGCACTGGTTGATCAGCGCGTGGCTCAGCTGCGCAAGTTCACCGGCAAGCCTCCGACCGTTCACTGACCCTTTCTTTATGATTAACCAGGCCAATACAGCCTGGGCTTTTTCGTACCTAGCGTATATTTCTGTGTGTTTTTTAACCACAAATGCGGGCGTGATGCGCTGTTCTCTTTGCGATCGTGTGGCCAGAGGCATTCATCTTCTATTTATCCACAAATAAGTGCAAAGCCAGATCGAGAATAAGTGCATACAGCTATGAGATAAGTGCAAAATTATCTTTTATTCTTTATATACCGCTATCTACTTATTACGCCCCAGCAAGCTGGGGATAAGGTACCTCCCATTGGTTTGCCCTAAGCACAGTGACCAACGTCACCACATCGAAGCAAACCAACGGGCCCCACGTCCAGCATCAGCTGCCCACAGAAGAACACAAAAGCGCTCTAGCTGGCCGCGCTGGATCTTCCTTTGTCTTCCGACTCTATACTGCAAACCAACACGCAAGAATCGTGGAACGGCTCACGAAGCCCATCACTCAGATGAAGCTACACCGAACCAAAAGACACGGCGCTGCGCGCCAGCCTCGCAAGAGGAAGGGCAAATTTTGTGCCAGTGGCCAGTTCATCGATCATCAAAGCTTCGCGGGTATGAGTAGCAAAATAAACAGGTTTCATTGACAAGTGGCGCATATAGCGATTTGATCGAGTATCACATAAGGAAAGCAAAAATGAATTTGAACAAGAAATCTCGCCTGGTGTCTTTAGCACTGACTATTTTTTTTGGCCCGCTCGGGTTGCTGTATTCATCCGTTGTGGCGGCGCTGATTTTAGTCGTGATTGCTGTGCTGACGTTCGGCAGTATGATTGGACCATTGATCTGCTGGGTGTTGGCCATTGCCATTGGCGATCACTGTACTTATAAGCATAATCAAAACCTCCAGGCGTTAAAGAGTCTGGCAAGTGGGAAAGGGTGACAGTGTCACCCTATTTTTTCTGCTGGATTATAAGAGTAGGGAGCTAGCTAAGCGGTGTTGATGTGCTGGAGTTACAGCCTTTTAGTACCAAATAATTCAGATAATGTCACATTGTGTAAGCCTAATTTATCAGTGCATAGCCCCAAAAATTCAGCAGAGAGATTTCCTCTGCTCAATAGGTTTATCAGCGTTTGATTTTCACTATCCGACGGTTCTCTGCCATAGAGTAATCGGTAAAGTTCACGACCACCTCCAAGCTCTTTCCTTTTAGCTTTTAAGAAGCTTCTAGCAGCCTCTGCGTATTCTGTATTCTCTGATGACTTTTTAGGCACATTATCACTCGTCAATCGAATTTCCTCACAATCTAAATAAATCAAAAATGATTTGCAAATAAATCAAAGTTGATTTAGTTTATTATAAATCAAAGTTGATTTATATCCAGTATAATGAATGTGGAGGCTGTGGTGATTAAACCAGGTGAAATTGTTGTCGATAACTTTGCTGGCGGGGGCGGCGCATCAAGTGGAATTGAGTTAGGGCTTAATCGTCATGTTGATATTGCGATTAATCATGATCCCGATGCGATAGATATGCATAAGCTTAATCATCCTGAAACTGAGCATTATTGTGAATCTGTTTGGGATGTCGACCCTGTGTCCGCTTGCGCTGGCCGTCCGGTGGGCTTAGCCTGGTTCTCTCCAGATTGTAAGCACTTCTCAAAAGCCAAAGGTAATCGCCCCGTTGATAAGAACATCCGTGGCCTTGCTTGGGTTGCTGTTCGCTGGGCGGCATTGGTTCCGGTGCGAATGTTCATGTTAGAGAACGTTGAAGAATTCAAAACATGGGGGCCATTGATTGAAGTGGAACCGGGCCGCTGGAAGCCAGACCCTGAACGCTTAAGCGAAACGTTCAACGCGTTTATAGATGTTCTGACCACCGGCTTAGAAAAAGATCATCCCGCTTGGGATGAAATCAAAGAGGCATTAGGTCCGGACTTTCCTTACTCAATGCTGGAGCAAGGGTTAGGTTATCGCATCGAGCACAACGTTTTGAGCGCCTGTGATTTTGGCGCACCAACCATCCGTAAACGTTTTTTCCTGATTGCTCGTAAAGATAAGCAGTCTATCGTTTGGCCGGCGCCAACACATGGGCCTAAAGGTTCAGGTTTACTGCCATTTTCGACCGCTGCCGACATTATTGATTGGTCTATCCCGGTAAAATCCATTTTCGGACGTAAGAAACCGTTGGCTGAAAAAACGATGCAACGCATCGCCAAAGGGCTTGAAAGGTTTGTGCTTAACTCAGATAACCCGTTCATTGTCAGCGAAGAAAATCAGACGCCGTTTATCACCGAATGCGCCAATGCATCAAGCCAGAGAAACATGCCAGCCGACGAGCCACTGCGTACCATTTGCGCCCAGGTTAAAGGTGGCCACTTTGCCTTAGTAACGGCGCAACTTGATCGCCAATTTGGCAACAGTAAAGGTGCTGACATTAACAAACCAATGGGGGCCATTACAGCAGGTGGCGGTGGAAAAACAGCCCTAGTCACCGCATTTATGGCAAAGCATTACAGTGGTGTAACTGGCTCAGACCTGAATGAACCTCTGCACACTGTGACGACTCAGGATCATAACGCCCTGGTTACCAGTCATATGATTAAAATGCGCGGCAGTAATATCGGACATGGTACTGATGAGCCAGTGCATACCATTTCAGCCGGTGGCTTTCATATTGGTGAAGTAAGAGCTTTCCTGCTCAAGTATTACGGCACCAACTATGGGCATGCACTTGATCAGCCAGTGCAGACAATCACAACAAAGCATCGCTTCGGTCTGGTGACAGTTCGTGGCGAGAACTACCAGGTGGTGGATATTGGTATGCGGATGCTTGAACCGCACGAGCTGTTCGCTGCTCAGGGCTTTAAGTCCGGGTACAAAATTTCGCATGATAGCCAAGGTAAGAAACTCTCAAAGGCCAAACAGGTGGCCCGCTGCGGAAACTCAGTCTGCCCGCCGGTGGCTCAGGCATTGGTTGAAGCCAATTTAAGTGACAATCGCCGACAGTTAGCGGCTTAATAAACACAACGGAAAATGTCAGGACAATAATTAAGGTAGTTAGCATGAAAACAGTTCCAATGATATTCAACACTGAAATGGTTACAGCGTTGCTTAATGGTAGCAAGGCGGTAACTCGTCGCCCTATCCGCATTCCTGATGGTTGGGAGTTATACGATAGCAAGTTGTCAAAAATCACTAGTTCTCACCCAAAAAAAGGCAAGTGGGGTGCGTTAGTTCGTCGTGGTGTTGGAACCGATTTTCCGCAATGTGATCTTGTCACTGCGCCTTGTTTTATTGGTGATCTGATTTGGGTTCGTGAAACCTTTGCAACTCTACATCCGGGGCAAGACTATGAAGAAATTTCACCGTGGGAGGTTGGTTGTCAGGAGGTGCGTTACAAGGCCAGCGAGCCGACAGGGTTAGCCAATGAAAAAGACCATGAAATAAGGGGCTACAAATGGCGGCCATCTATCCATATGCCTAAACACTGTAGTCGCTTGACGCTTCGGGTAACTGATGTTCGCATTGAGAAATTAAAAGATTTACGCGGCAATCCAGAACAAGTCCAGAAAGAGGGATTTAGAAACTGGCCAATGTTTAAGCATACATGGCGTTCTATATATGGAACTTGCGAGCCTAATGATCACGTTTGGGCGATTGAATTTGAAGTTATAGAAAAGAACGTGGATAAATTAACTAGCTGTATTGATGAAGCAGCTTAACAACGGAAATTTTCGCAGATAACGCTGGCGATGCTACAGGAACCCGAAAGCGCAGCACCGACACACTGCTAATGAACATTCGTTGCTATGTCGCCACTACCGAGCGAATAGGGCTTTATCATTAGTGCATTGGGCGCAACTGGACTAGCACGGCAGGTTACGCAAAGCTGGCTTTATCTGCTTTCTCAAACAACAACGGAATTTAATCATGAAATCTATTAACTGGAATCAAATGTCAGAGCTTGGGTTATTGGAACGCATTAACAAAGAGATATTGCACCCTCTTGGTCTGGCTGTTAGTCGAAACGTAGAAACAGGGGTTAGTGAGGATGTATTTGTCGCTGATGATGGAGTGTGGGAGTATCCAACAGATATGGAAAGCGGGGTTTTAAGTGACAGTGAAGTAAAACAAAAATTGTCAGAAATGGTCAACGAACAGGACGAAAAATCAGAATGAAATACACATACAACGCAGAACAGACGATTCGAACCACGTCGAATGTTGAAAAGCTCTATAACACTAACCGTGGCTTTATTGGCCGGTTAGAGAATGTCGATTACAAACAGTCTGACGGTTCGTGGAAAAGCCAAGGCGCTCGATGGCTGATTAATGAATCCGATCCTGTGGTCATCATGGATAATGGCTTTAAATCGGCCAAGCTGTAAGTAAACGTGATCTTTTGGCGGTTTCGATGCTAATCGGCCGCCAAACCACCCCGCCTTTTTTCTGCTCAAAAACTCCGCTCAAACTGTAATAAACTTACAACTCATTTCGTCGCACTGTAACGCGTCCTAAGCGGTCTTTTTGCCTGTTTAGTGTGTCTGCCTGCCTGTGACTGATAAAAACCCGCCTCAATTCGCTTATTAAACATAATGGGCATAATCTTCACCAAGTTTTGGTCTGTCTAATAATTGTTATGTCCTGGGTGTTTTGTTTTGCGTCAGTGCTTTACTATTACGTCAATATTATGTCTTGTGACGCGTCACGCTTAGGTAGTTTTAATGAAGTACGGATTTGTAACCAAAGATAGTGATTTGGCCATACAGCTAAAATCACTGCATGATCACGGATGTGAACACATCGAAGATACTAAACCGATAGACCAGGTGATTGAGCAGCTGGTCAGTGGTGACGAACTGATGGTGTGGCGTGTCGATAAGTTGGCCGGCAGTGTGGAGCAGCTAAAAAAAGTGCTGGATAGAGTAACGGCAAAAGGGGCGTCAGTATCACTGATTTATGAGAATGTGAATTCCGCGTCAGAATGCCAAGCATGGCTGGAGCCGCTGATTGAAATCATGGTAACCCTTGAGAAGCGTCAACCTTTGTGACCGTGTCGGTGTATCATCATAATCAGGCTCACTAGTACGGTTCTTACATCTGGCGGTAACACCCTGGCCGCCGCGGCCACATCCCATGGTGTGGCCCCATCAATGCCAATCAAATCTAATGCCACATCTAAATCGGTGATGTTGAGTTCATCGATCATCGCTTTATATGTAGACAGTTTCATGTCTGTTTCGCCTTGCTCAACCCGCTGATAGGTTTTCAGTGACAGCCCAACTTTCTTGGCCATGACTGCTTGGGTTATGCCGAGTGACTTTCGTCTTTCAACCAAAGCCTTGATCAGTTGTCGATGATTCATAGTGCTGCCTCCCATTTTTGGCTGGCACGTAGGACATATTTGACCTATTTCACCTAAGTATAGGACTGTTTTTTCCGGTGATATTTACATCAGTAGTTGAGGCGGGCATATTCGGATGGTCTAACGACAAAATATAAATAAAACATCAGTTGGTAAAAATATGAGTAAGTCTATAACAAGCAATGAGAGCGAGCTGGTCATCGCTCGATGCCAGGAAATTAAAACCATTGTTAACGTGTTGGAGAGGGCGAACAAATCAGGGGACGATGTGGAAAAAGAGATTGAGTCAGGACTGGCGCTTATCCGGCCGCTGGTGATTGAGATTGAAAGTCTGAGCTTAGCTTCAGTGGCTTAAAAGAAAAGCCCCCAATATGGGGGCTTTCTTATATCAGTGTATCCTGATGAGGTTGTAGCGCACAAGGTCGAGGTCTGCAGGGGTGCGTCTCTATATCTGGTTCCGGCTGATAACCGGGGCATGGCCTTTCATTCCAGAAAACATGGCACTTTTTGTGCTGACACATGCCATATCGCTGCTGCTTCGGTACCTGTTCAAATCCCCAGGCGTCTTTTTTTGGTGCGTGTTCATCGTGCTTGTAACCGGCTTGCTGGTAGTGAACACAACTAATGCAAGTATCCGGTAGCGACCAGCTCATTATAAGCGTCTCAACACGTTAATCAGCCCTTTCTGAACCCATGCGGGGCGACTCTGTAAGTAAGCCAGTAATTCTGATTCACGTAAGTTTTGGATGTCCATTAGACGTGTCTTGCCAATTGCGTTATATTGCGCTTGTGACATTGCTATGCTCCTTGTGTAGTGGTCACAGAAGCCGGTGCAGAGGTCGAATACTCACCGGCTTTTTTATGTGTATAACATTAATGCTATACACAAAATAAACCTCATTTGTTTTTATGTATAGCATTTATGCTATACATTTTTCGTTTATCTGATCATGTTCAACTTTACTTGCTTGATAGCGTCGATGATTTCATCGTGGCTATGCGTCTTTAACAAGTAGATGGCCGCCCTAATGAGCTTTGTGTCGTTGATTTCTCGGTCACTGCCCAGCTCAGTTATCACTTTTTCTTGGTTTTGGGTTTTGATGTCGTTTTTTAGCTGTGTTAACCCGGTCCGTTCATCGCTTGAGAATCGAATGGGAAGTGGTGCCAGCTTGGTCGTTGGCTTGATAGCAAAAGCATTGTTTGTTTTGTTATCCGGCTTGCTCTTTGCTGATTTCTTTATGGCGTTCTCAAGGATTTTGATTTGAGCACGGTCACCAGCAGTCAGCTTTGGTTTGGCTTTCAGTTCGGCCAGCTTCATTTCATCATTTGTCATTAGCGATCACCTCTTTGGCTAGGTCTTTATAATACACAGCAGCAACATGGCCACGATTCACAACGCTGGCCGGTTCATGCTCCATTTCGGCCTCGGTGAATAGGCTTCTATCCCAAATGGTCGTGTTGGCGGTATTGTTGGGCCAACGGTTAGCCAGGTAGCTACAGCCGTAATCCAGTGCCTTTTTGGCTGTTTTGCTTATCTTCGATGGCACCACCATGAATTTGATTTCATCTTCATCACAGAATTTCACGTCCTGGATATGTTCAAGTAGGGTTTCTACCCCATCCAAACTGTGTTCTTTGTACTCTGTGGGGAATAGGTATTCTGTAGCAGCCATTACTGCATTAAGACCTAAAACTGACGTTCCTGGGTTGGTATCGATAAGGATGAAATCATAATTATGTTTGATCTTGTCCAGATGGAGTTTTAGACGTTCCTCGCGGCGGGTCAGTGAAATCATGTCCATGTCCAATTTAGTCATGACATCACCACGACGACCAGGAACAATATGCAAGTTGTCTTGAGGTGACCCCGCAATTATCGCGGGGTAAATGGCCTGCTGAATATCAAACTTACGATCGAGCAGTGCATCACCAATGTAAAATTGAGAGTCTTCCTGGCCATAAAACTTTGTGCAGTCGCCCTGGCCGTCAAAGTCGAGTACAAGGACACGTTTATTCTGTCGGCTTAGTTCATAGCCTAGATTAATAGTTGTTGTGGTTTTGGTGACGCCGCCTTTTCGGCAGCCGATCATAATGATTCTTGTCATGTCATTACCTTTGTATAGCATTGATGTTATACATACTTTAGCGCAGATAAAAAAATATGTATAGCATTAATGATATACATATTTATGTTTGCTTTATTTTGTTTTTATATTGTTGTTTTTTAAGTATGTTTTTTGTTTTTTTCTTTTTGCCTGTCAATCTCGCAAGCTCGGCACCACCCGAAAAAGCCATCAGGGGTGTTTTTGTTATTGTGGAAAAAGTCGCCATGCAATGGGTAAAAATGATCGCATTGTGGACAGAGTTTTTCTATGCAGTCTTCCCCAAGTCGCGCTGTTCCTCGGCGTAATCGACTTTGAAATAGACTGGCCCGGATAAATTTCTTCGGTGGGTAAATGTACTGAATAACATCAGACTCCGGAATTTCGAATTTTTCGCCAATCGTGTCCAGGTCTAATCCATCCAATAACAGGGCGCTCATTAAACAGATGTCATGTTGGGTGATGTTATCCATAGCTTTTCCTTTAAACCATTACTTAACGGTGCCGTATCGGCTGAACACTTCATCAAACATGGCGACGTTAGGGCCGAGATAGGTCAGAACGCTGCCCTTTGTCACGCCTCGCGCCAGAGTACCATCCGGTTTGTAATATTGAATTCGGCCGTTTGGGAAACATTGAGGGTAAGCCAATAGCTTTCTGAACCAGGCTTCTGAGGTTGAGCCAAACGTGATGCAAATCGCTTGCTCAACGTGGCCATTTTCGTATTCATCAATGAGTTTGTTGATCCAGTCCATGTTGCCCGGGATAGCCTGGTCAATGTGATGCCCTCGCGTTTTACATGTTTTTTTTGCGCACTTGCTGCGATCCGTTGGGCAAGGTTTTTCACCGCGATGAAATGGGTGATTCATCCAGAGGCTTTTTGCTTTCCAAGACTGAGCTAGTCCGTTGGTGGCTTCGTCATAAAAACGGTCAGCCATGACAATCAGGTTTGCGGTCAGAGAGCTGGCCGGGTCCAGTTCTATTCCTCCCATGACTTCCCGCGCTGCATCCACCCAAAGTTTATCGGTGTAGTATTCAAAAATTCCGGAGGTTTGATTGACTCGTTGAGCGTTATTCATGCGTTAAATTCCTTGTTTCGTCCTGAACGACCCGCGCGGGCCAGGCTGGTTGGTGGGCGGCTATTTCTGACAGGGGTACGAGTTCTGGCCATGTTCGGGTCGAGGGCATGAAAGGATGTGACCAGAACAAGCATGAGGCACAGTGCGCGCGTGGTCAGAATGCCAAGCTGCCAAGCTCGGCTAATCATGTGCATCTTGGTATGCGCAGATAAACGGGCTTGAATGTCTTTATCGATCGTGGCCAGCTCAGCCTGGCTGATACCCAGTGAGTGTTTGACATCAAACTCATCTTGCCCGTTTGCGTAACGGGTCAGCACTTCTAATTGTTCAGCATCGAGCAACGGGGTGTTTTTGGCTTGTATGATTTGCATGTTGTTACCCCGCGCTCATGTCATTGACGCTGGCAGCCAATCGGCCCAGTCGTTCGCGGGTGTCTTCAATGTTGTACATCATGGCTTCTGCGTATTGCTGGATATGCTCTAACTTTTCGGGGCTGGCAGTGCCGCTGCTCAGTTCAACAATTTGTTTTGCGAGCGCTTCAATGGATAACAGACTGGCAGCCTCCCGGTTTGCCTGGCGAACGATTTGGCGCTGAAGCTTGGGAAATTCTGTCACATTTAACGGTTTTGCTTCTGCAACTGACTCACACATTTTTAATCCTTATCGTGGTAAATGCTTTACTTTTGGTGGTATTTATCACTAATTGTGGTTTTTTGAGCTGAAAAAAAACACGACGAACCCCGCCGCGCTTTGCTTTACGCGCTGGCCTGGTGCCAGTGCCCGATGTATCGCCCGACGACATTCAGCTGGCAAAGCTGCTCTTTGCTGAAATGCTGATCCGGCGAGTGGGTTTTGTCTTGCGTATACACCGTATAACCGCCTGTTATTTCCGGTCGTATCCAACGCATCCACACATGGCCGTTGCCATCTTGAATGGCATAGATAGCGGTTCGGTCAATTTCATTCAGCTGGCTGTTAATTAGTGCCAGATCACCCTCAACCAGTTCCGGTGACAGCGAGTTGTCACGTACCACTAACAGGGAAACATCCCGCTCTTTAAAGCCCAGTCGGTTGAGGTGGTCAACGTTGAAGGCCAGAAAGTCGCTGCTCTTGAATCGCTTGTCTTGTGCGGTGACATAACGCCAGCTGTCTGAGTTCTGGCCTTGGTGGTCAGTGTAACCGGCCAGATAAGCGGCGGTCGTGCCAACGGCTTTGGCAATCTCGGGGATCATGTCCAGTTTCGGAGTGCGTGCGCCACACTCCCAGTTAAGCCAACGGCTTAAACCAACACCGGCCCGCTTCGCTGCTTCCTCTGATTTCAAGCCCGCCGAATTCCGTGCGCTTTTGATTCGGGACGCAATGAGCTCTTTGTAATTTTCATCCATAGGATTCGCCCGTTGATAGGTCACAAAAGGAAAAATATGTGTCGCTATGTTACCACAAAGCGCAGACATTACTACAAATCGATCTTTATCATCACCACGTTTTGTGATAAAAGTTACCACAAAACGCAGATGGGGTATTCATAACGTGACATTTAGTGACTGGATCGAGAACGAATTCGGAAAGCGCGGCATTGCTCAGGCAGCCCAGTTTTTAGGGGTGCCATATAAGACGGCTTACAGCTGGGCCACGCTTGACCGGTTCCCTCGGTTGCGAGAGCAAGAGCTGATCACTTTGAAAAGCAACGGGGCAGTGAATATCAACGACTGGCGTCGACAACATCTCAACCACCAACAACAAAAGAGGGCGACAGCATGATCCTGGTAATTATGGGCGGTACCGACAGCAAACGTAACGCGGTGATTAAAGACCTAATGAGCCTTTACGCCAGCCGCGTCCAGACTCTGACGCTGGATCACATCCCGGAAGCCTCGGCCCGTCTTGAGCGTCTGATGCTGGAGTTTGAACGCCCAATGCCGTTTCGGATGATCCGCATTGTGAATAACCCGACCAGCGTGGTGGAAGTGCAGTGGCTTCGCCGTCAGGGGGCATTCTTTGCACACGTCTACGGCAAGATCGGCAAAATTTACGCGCACATTGAAATCAAGCAGCAGGACGTAATGGTGTACCCGCTTCCGCACCGTCAATCCCTGCCGTTTCATGTCCACACCCCAGAGGAAGCGGTCAGCAAATTTATGTTGGTTGGGCGCAACGAAAAGGTGGCGTGATGGGGTACAACCTGGCGGCCCCCGAGAACGCCGAACTGGCCAAGGAAACCGAATGCCAGAAACAGGCGTCCTTGTGGTTGTACCGGTACCGGCGGGGAAACATGACCCGCCCCATGATTGAGAGCGAACTGGCCAAGCTAGCCGAACCAGACGCCACCCTGACCCGAAAGTGGCTCAACCATTATCAGAAATTAAGTCGTCAATCTCAGGGGAAATAAACATGAACCGTCAAACGTTGGATCAGTGGTTAGAGTCGTGGGCGCGATGGGTGCACCACGGCCAGCTGATTGGCGGCTACGGTTCGCTGATGGGCAAAATGATGGCCAATAAAGGATTCATGAGTTTTGGCACCGGCGGCGCGCGCTCGCCCGCGTTGGATGCCATGGAAGCCAACATTGAGGCGGCATTAATGGGGCTGGCAGAAACGCACCCGAAAACCGTCAAGGTGCTGCGTGTGCATTACAACGCGATCACCCTGCCGGGCCTGTCGACCCAAGCGACCCGAGCCGACAAGGCCGAACGGCTTGGCATCAGCCTGAAAACCTATGAAAGCCACCTGACCAAAGCCCGAAAACATATCTTGCAGTCCGTAGAGAAACCACATGGCCACTGAGCAACGTAAGTTATCCGATAAAGAGATCCAGCGCTGTTTGAGCGACAGTCGAATCACCGCCATTCGTGGCATCGGTGAGCCGTTTGAATTGCGCATCCATGCTAATCGCCAAACCGGCAGCTGGTACCTGATCCAACACCGCGGCAACAAAACCCGCCGCAGCAAACTGGCCAACTGGCCAACCCTTACCACTAAGCAGTTGCTCAGCCAGAAAAATGAGCTGATTGGCAACGTCACTTTGGGCAAAACCGCGACCCTGGATGATTGGGATTCGGTCGAGCAGCTGCTTAGCTGGTACCTAGTTCGCGCATTATCAGACCGCAGTCTGAGCCGCAAACGAAAAGCCGACATTAAAAGCAGCATCACCCGCCATCTGATCCCATGCCTGGGTCAAGAGCGCTTACAAGATGTGTCCGAATCGTTGCTGGATAACGAACTGATTTGGCCGCTGCAGAATCGTTATGAACTGGGTACCGTTCGGCAGCATTTCGCGCTGTTGAAACGCATCTTTAAACAAGCCACTAAACTCAAACACCTGGCTGTCAATCCGATGGCCAGCATGGTGTTTTCCGATTTCATTGATGCAGAAATCAAACCGAAAGCCAGCCGCTTACAGCAGAAAGACATCATCCCGCTTTGGCAAAAAATCAGCCAGGCACATGCCGTTAAAAAGGTGTTGGTGGTGCTGATGCTGGCGCATGGCACCCGAATAGGGGAAACCCGCCAGCTTCGTTGGGATCACATCGACATCGAGCGCCAGCGTTTAGACATCCCGGCTGACATCACCAAAACCGGCGAAGCGCTGACGGTACCGCTGACGGACTGGGCCATGACCTGGCTTGAGCATCTGAAGTTCCATCAAAGCCTGCGTGGCTACCAGGGTAAATACCTGTTTCCGACCGCCAAAGGCCGCAAGCCGATTTCAGAATCGACCGCCAACGAATGGGTGAAATCCATCAGTGAGGGCGACTGGTCCGCGCATGACTTGCGTAAGCTGGCGCGCTCTTGCTGGGCGGATTTAGGGGTCGATTACATGGTGGCCGAACGGCTGCTCAACCATGCGTTAAGCAGACTGGATCAGGCCTACATTCACACATACGTCGAGCAGCAAAAGCGGGAAGCATTAACCCGCTGGCACGATCTGCTAGTCGACAAAAAGCAAGCGTTACGCACCGACACAATCCCGACACAGCATGAATTAAACGAACCCGCCGAGGCTTTGCGCTAACAGGCGCGGCGGGCTGATTGGCAACTCTTACACAAAGGAAGATATTTAATGACAACTCTGAACCAACTTTTTGACGCGATTGGCCATGAACAACTCAGCGTCCAGCAACTGAACACTAACCTGTTAGGGGTGAAGACCAAAGGGAGAGACGCCCTGGTGACGTTCGGTACCCCGCGCCCGGCGAACGACATCATCACGGGCCGCATCACCGGCTTGATTGTCTGGATGAACTCCGATCGTTATAACCAAGCGCTGAACAAAATCAAAGAGCCGGCTAACACCGATTTGGTGATCAGCAAGTTCCAGATTTGTCAGCTGGCGATGATGAAAGCGATCGCGGCGGAGCTTAACCGCCAGTGTCCTGGCCTGAATGCCGAGCAGCAGCATTTAGCGGCCATCACGGACGCCGCCAATGTGGTGTGTCAGGCCATTAACGCCGCACCTAAGGCGGTGGAGCATGAATAAGGCACAGAGTCTGCCCCGTAAAAAGTTTAAGCCCGCTGGGCGGGGTTATGGGTTTCTGGCTTTCCTGATTGTGGCGCTGTTGTACCTGGCCAGTCCCCAAAAGGCCACGCGCTTACTCAACAGCGTGATTGGGGCTGACAACCCAAAGGAGAGCGCATGATTTACAACGTTGAAAATACGACTCGGGAAAGAGCGGTATACGATGGCCACGGCCATGAAATCCCGTTTGTGGTGGAGGTGAACACCACCACCGAAGAGGTGACCCGGTACGAACGGGACAGCAATGGATTCTTGGTGGTGTTTAATGAGCAGTTGAAGACCATCACGGAACGGGTACCGGGCGTCACCGTCCGCTTACGCCGATAGTCACCAGGGGAGGGAATCATGACCACCGACAAGCAACGTGAAGCGAATAAGCGCCGCCAGCAGCGGTCACGCCAGAGGAAAAAGGCAGCGGGCAATAAACTGTTGAGGGTGGAGCTGGCCGATGTGGAGCAAGAGCGACTCAATACCCTGTTGTCGGGCCGGGCTCCGGGGCGGACTCCGTATGACGCCGGGGAGTATGTCGCTTTGCTGATTGACCGGGACTGGAAGCGCTATCAGGCCCAACTGGCTCAACTGGCTAATACCCCATGTGAGAAATGTCGTACCACCCTGCCCGGCGGCTGCGGTGGTCTGTTTGCGGGCGAGGCTGAGTGCCTGCTGCACATCAAGAACCCTGTGTGTAAGGAGCTAATGCTATGAGATTAAGCCACCGAAGAAAACGCGCGAGCAAACATGGTCGCTACTGGCCCGCCCGAACGCAGCAAGCCCGATCGCGCGCGCAGTCCATTCAGTTTCAGGCATTTTTCGCTGTCAGAGCCTCTGCTGAAATCCACTCTATGCTTGCAAGATTCAACGCGGCTCTCGCTGAGATGTGCCGTGGTGCTGCCACTGCAGCGGAGAAGCTGCGAACATGGTTACTGCCCCGTGACGCGTCACAGTCCGGCGCGTCTCAGCCTCACGCTGGCACGGGGAAAATAGTGATTCATTTACCACAAAAAGACTAGATATTGTGTTTTTACCACCTTTTGTGTTGCGTTCACTCAGGGTTTTCGGTATGGTTTGCTTCATTGTGGTTGTAGTTCACCTTGTCAGCCGCGATACCTTAGCCAGTCGTTAGCTTTACTGCCCAAAGTAAAGCAAAGCCCGTTACCTATGTAGCGGGCTTTTTTTATGCCCTCAGACAATGCCTATGAAAATGCTTATCCCTGATTTATTGCAAAAGTACCAGGAATGGAAAGGCCGCTTAATCGCCTACGTCGGTGGATCAGGTGTGAGCCTTTTCAGTAATAACGTGGCGGCCAACGCCAAACAAATCGCTGAAAGCACGGTACACAACCCTGATGTGACATTAGCCAATTTGGTGTCGCTGGGTGGTTTAGTCGTGATTTTCGCCCGCCTGGTGTTTGACATCTATGTGCACTTTGATGGCAAGCGCCGCAAGCCAAAGGAGAACCTAAAATGAACCCGGTTCAACTCACCATTAACGTGGTGCGCCCAACACTGCAAAAGCTTGGGTTGTATTCTCGCGCCGCTGAGCAATTAGTGGTTGGTACCATTTACCAGGAAAGTCGAGCGGAATACCTGGTGCAACTGAATCACGGCCCGGCCTTAGGTCTGGTTCAGATGGAGCCCGCCACTTATCACGACATCTGGAATCACTTTCTGGCCTACAACCGCCCGCTGGCCAATAAGATCACTGAGCTGGCCGCCATGGAAAGCCTGGATGATGACATGTTACCGCACCCGACTCAGCTGGTGACCAATTTGGCGTTTGCCGTGGCCATGTGCCGGGTACATTACTGGCGGGTCAAAGAGCCACTGCCCGCCGCCGGAGACGTGCCCGGACTGGCGGCGTATTGGAAAGCCCACTACAACACCGAATTGGGGGACGGTACCGAAGCCGAATTCATCAAACATTTCCCGCTTGAGATTTTGCAGTGCTGAGCAGGATCCCGCCCTTAACCGGGCAAACGGGCGGTGAAAGCCGCCTTTATCTATGGAGTAAATACCAATGAAGAAATGGTTGTGCTTAGTGACGATGGTGTTATTTACGCCGTTTGCGTTAGCCAGCGCAGAAGTGGCCGACCCGGCGCTGACGTTCGACTGGCCGATGGTGCTCACTACTTTACTGGGTGATACGGGCCAAGTGATTGCGCTCTGGGTCACCGGATTTTTGGTGATTTGGTCGCAGCTGCGGCAACTGATCCCGCCTAAGTGGTTGGCTAAGTTGCCGACTTGGTTGATTGCATTCCTTGAGTTTTTAGCAGCGAACCGCGGAACGGCAACCAATGATGTGTTTAACGACCCGCTACATCACAAGAAAACACCCATTGCCTAACTGGCTAAATACCTTAGGCGTGGTGATTCAGTTTGGCCTGCTACGTTGGGTCAAACTGAAAGCCAAGCAGAAACGCCAGCAACGAGAGGAACGAGTGAATGCAATCAAAGCCGATCCAGACGCTGCTAATGCTGAGCGTTTTGGCCCTAGTTCTGGCCGGGTGTCAATCCATCCAGAAGACGACCATCAGTAATACCCCGGATTGTAAGCCGGTCGCGCCCCAGTTGGCGTGGTACCGGGTGGAGTCTGGGGGCATCTATTACCCCGAACGCTCTTACCAGAATTTGATGATGTACATCGAGGCACTGAATAACTGCATTGATGACCATCAATCAGGCGCTGGCTAAGGGGGTAACGTGTGACGGCGACGTATCCCGCACGGGGCTGTAAAGCAGGGATGAGTAAGGATTCGCGACCCTTTAACGCATCAGCAAGCGATAAGAAACCATGACCCAAGGCTACTGGCTGCCTTAAAGCCAGTTCTAACACCGCCAACGGCTAGAATGCTAGTGACTTTGCGACGCCGCCGAGCGTTGCCAGGCTTCGGCCATTTAACAGCAGAGCCCACGGCGGTGACCCTTTCAAATATCCTTTGTGTATTTATTGAGTGCCTAAAGGATATTTATCTATGCCACCACGTACACCAAAGCCGTGTCGCCACCCGCATTGCGGTGGGTTGACCAATGACAAGAGCGGCTATTGTGAGCAGCACCGCCACACCGGATGGGAAACGCATCAGGGTGGCCGCACCCGGCATCAGCGCGGGTATGGCAGCGACTGGGAGAAGCTCCGAGAGCTGGTGCTAAGGCGGGACAAACACCTGTGCCAAGCCTGCCGACGGGAGGGGCTTGCGGTGCTGGGGTCGGATGTGGACCACATTGTGGCCAAAGAGCATGGCGGTACCGATGCCCTGACGAACCTGGAGTGCTTATGTAAGCCTTGCCACCGTCATAAAACAGCACGGGAACGCCAGAAAAACCCGCATTAAAAACGCAAAAACAGATCCTTATTTAGATCAAACTGGCGTTTTTTGGGCTGATTTATCTCAGTTCTGCCCGGGTATTTTGAATCGTTTTCAACATCAAACTAGACCTTGATAGACATGCTCACATGGTACGAAAAGAATTCACCCTTACAGCCCTATCAGCCAAGAAGCCGCAAGGCTTTGTTGGCCTGTTCAGGGGTGTTAAATGCCGCTTCCTCTTGGTAGGGGGGCGGGTCCAATCCCTATGACCTGTGCTTTCCGTACCGCCGCCCCAGGTCAATTTTTATGTGCAATAAATAAGGATCTTTTTTTCACGGCGGCGAGATCGTGACGCGTCACAGTGAATTAGAGGGTTTTTATCATGACAAGAGCCAGCGGCGCAGGCCGCCCCAGCGGTAAGGGAAATACCTTACCCGTTGCGCCAAAAAATGAGGCGTTGGTTAGTATTGACCCGCCGGAGCAGTTGCGTGATGAACAAGCGCGCTCCATGTGGATGATGCAAAGTCAGATCCTGATTAACCGCCGCCTATTAACGCTCGACCATGCGCCGCTTTTGCTGGCGTACTGCAACAGCTATTCCCTTTATCTGGAAGCGGAAACAGAGATTATGACCAGCGGTATGACGGTGTTCAGCGCCAAAGGCGGTCCGAAGAAAAACCCGGTGGTTAACGTTCGTCAGGATGCGCTCGCGTCAATGGTGCGCATTGGCAGTTTGCTTGGATTGGATCCGCTGAGCCTGCGCCGGATGACCGGTGGCGGGGGGGGAGGGAATCACGAGCCAGAGAACGAGTTTAACGACTTCTTACCAGTGAGATAACTATGGCTAAGTATCCGAACGTCAGCGCCGCCGCTAAATATGCGCGTGATGTGGTGAGCGGTCGGATAGTGGCGGGAAAGCCGGTGATCCAAGCTTGTCAGCGGCATTTGGATGATCTCAACAAAAGCAAAAATAAAGACTACCCATACCGCTTTAACAAAGACCGAGCGGAGGCGGTGTGTCGATTCATTCAGCTGCTGCCGCACACTAAAGGCAAGTGGGCGAAGAAACCCCTAAAAGATCGCCGCATCCAGCTCGAACCCTGGCAGCTTTTTATTCACGCTTGTATCTACGGTTGGGAACGCAAGAAAGACAAGCGCCGCCGGTTTCGGGTGGCGTATGTGGAAGTGCCTAGAAAAAACGGCAAGAGCATTATTGCGGCAGGCAACGGGCTCTGGATGTTTGCCCCCGATAACGAATACGGGGCCGAGGTGTATTGCGGCGCAACCACCGAGAAACAAGCCTGGGAGGTGTTTAAGCCAGCCAAAAAAATGGCGGAGGCACTGCCCAACTTGCGCCGGTCATTTCTGATTGATGTGATGGCCAAGAAAATGGAGCGTCCGGACGGCAGTTTGTTTGAGCCAGTCATCGGGGACCCGGGGGATGGCTCCAGCCCGCATTGTGCGATTGTGGATGAATACCACGAACACGATGGCCCGGAGCTGTTCGACACAATGTCCACCGGGATGGGCGCGCGTGATCAGCCGTTGATTTTTGTGATCACCACGGCGGGGTACAACATCGCCGGGCCTTGTAAGGATTTGCACGATGACGTGCGAAAAATCCTGGAGGGCACAACGGATGATGATGAGATATTCGGCATCATCTACACCATTGATGACGGGGACGACTGGACCGATCCCAAGGTGCTGGCCAAAGCGAACCCTAACCTCGGGGTGTCGGTTGATCGAGACTGGTTGATCAGTCAGCAGCAACGTGCCATTCGTAACCCGCGCTATGCCAACACGTTCAAAACCAAACACCTCAACAAATGGGTGTCTGCCTCCAGTGCCTTTTTCAATATGGAGGACTGGAAACGCGCCGAAGACACCTCACTGTCACTGTCGGATTTCAAGACATCCGGGTGCTGGTTATCGCTCGATTTGGCCTCAAAGATTGATATTTGCAGCCAGGTGCTGCTGTTCACCCGCAAAGATGACAAAGGCCTGCTGCATTTCTACGCATTTTCCCGGCACTTTCTTCCGGAAGATACGGTATTCGACCCCGACACGAAAAACCACAAGGTGTATCAGAAATGGGTCAACACGCCCTGGGCTAACAGTGGCGGCAGCGCCCTGATTGCGACAGAGGGGGCCGAAGTCGATTTTAACGAAATTGGCGAAGAGATAGAGCGCTTTGCGGACGAGTACGAGGTGCGCGAAGTGCCGCACGACCCTTGGGGGTCGACTCAGTTGGCGCAGGAGCTTACCGCAGCGGGCCTGACGGTGGTCAAGATCCCCCAGACGACCGCCCATTTATCGCCGGGCATGTTGGAAATTGAAGCCGCGCTCAAATCGGGTCGGTTTCATCACGATGGTAACCCGGTGTTGACTTGGATGATGAGTAATGTGGTTAGCAAACCGGACGCCAATGACAACCACTTTCCAAGGAAAGACAAACCCGATCAGAAGATTGATGGTGCGGTCGCACTCATCATGGCGGTGTACCGGGCACACCTGGCCACCGATACCTTTAACCCATTCGATGATCTTGACGATGAGGATTTAACGCTGTGACACATTTACTCAACCTGCTCGGCATCGTGGGATTTTTCGCGTTGCTGACCGGGGTTTATCTTGAGTTCGGTCTGGCTGTGAGCCTGATGTCCGGTGGCGTGATGCTGCTGACGTTTGCTTTGCTGGCCTTACGTGCGAACGGGGGACGCCATGCTTGATTTACTGTTTGAGCAGCGATCGAACCCGGAGAGCCCTGCCACCCCGCTGTCTGAGCTGGACCCGGACGATTGGGGCGGTGGCTCGGGCGTCAGCATCGCGTCAGCCATGAGCTTATCGGCGGTCTACTCGTGTATTGGCGTCCTGGGGCGCTCGATGGGGCAATTGCCGCTGCATGTGATGCGGCGGGATCAGGACGGCAAGGTGGCGCGCGCCACCGACCACCCCGCGTATTACCTATTGCATGATGAACCGAACGCTTTTCAGACCAGTTACGACTGGCGCGAGAGCGGCATGGTGCACGTCAGCGGGTGGGGTAACCACTACACCGAGATCGTGCGCCATCCGCGCAGCGGGGAGCTGCGCGAACTGAGCCTCATCCGACCTTGGGAGTCGACCCTGACCAAAACCGCGCACGGGCGTTACACCTATGCGGTCACCGGCGATGACGTCCGGCCACGGGCGGTCGCGCCCGAGGACATGATTCATGTTAAAGCCATTGGGGCGGACGGAAAAGTGGGCGTCAGTCCGATTGCTCAGTGCCGGGAAGCGTTCGCGCTGGCTCAGGAAACGCAAGGGTATGGCAACCAGTTCTTCCGCAGTGGCGGTAAGCCGACCGGCATTGTGTCGGTCAAATCGCCATTGGACAAAGGCACTTGGGAGCGACTTATTGAAAGGTGGCGCAAATCCAAACGCGAGATGCAAAGCCAGGACAATAAGACTCTGTTTTTACCCTCGGAACTGGCGTACCAGTCGATCACCATTCCGCCGGAAGATGCCCAGTTCCTTGAAACGCGAAAATTCAGCCGATCTGAGATTGCCGGCATTTACAACGTGCCCGCCCACATGATTAACGATCTGGAAAAAGCGACCTTTTCCAACATTTCAGAACAGGCTATCCAGTTTGTGCGCCATACCATGATCCCCTGGGTGGTGAAGTGGGAGCAGGAGCTCAATCGAAAGCTGTTCACCGAACAAGAGCGCCGGGCGGGTTACTACGTCAAATTCAACCTTAACGGGTTGTTGCGTGGTACCGCTAAAGAGCGCGCCGAGTTCTATTCCAAAGCCATCCGTGATGGATGGTTAACCCGAAACCAGGTGCGCGAGTTTGAAGACATGAACGCCGCCGATGGCCTGGACACCTATCTGCTCAGTGCAGATTTGCAGCCGAAAGAGGTACCCGCCAATGAGTAAAGTCGTGGATAAGGTGTTTATCCGCAGTGATGAAATCAAAGTCGAAAAGCGTGAAGACGGCGAGAGCCCGCGCATTGTGGGTTACGCCGCGAAATTCAACACGCGCAGCAATAACCTGGGCGGCTTTGTTGAAGTGATTGCGCCGGGGGCGTTTGATGATGTGCTCGATGATGACGTGCGCGGTCTGTTCAATCATGACCGCAATTTCGTGCTAGGGCGCAGCGTGTCCGGCACTTTATCGCTGAGTGTGGATGATATCGGTTTGCGCTACGAAATCACGCCGCCCGATACCCAGATGGTCCGTGACATGGTGTTAGAGCCGATGGCTCGCGGCGACATCAGTCAGAGCTCGTTTGCCTTTCGACTGCCATCGGACGGGTACCGATGGGATGAGGGGGACGACGGCGTGTACATCCGAACCATCATCCGCGTTTCCAAACTGCTGGATGTCTGCCCAGTGACCTATCCAGCCTACAACGACACCGAAGCCAGCACCCGCGCCCTGGAAGAAGCCAAAGCAGCGTGTGCTGGTGACAGTGAAGAACAGCGCCAATTGGCGCTACATCAGGAACAGCAGCACCGCGATCGGCTGTTGCAAACCCTTTAATTCCTCTTACCGAACCCGGAGAGCCCATGAAATACCATGAAATGAAGAAAAAACGCGACACGATCGCGCGCCAAATGCGTCAGTTGAACGACACGGCAAAAGATGAAAAGCGCGCCTTTACCGAAGACGAAACCACTCAGTGGCGCAACATGACCTCAGAAGTGGAAGACCTCGATGCCAAAATTGAGCGTGAAGATCAGTTGCGTGGCATGGATGAACAATACGTGCGCGACCATCCCGATTCGCCAGAATCTGATGGGCGTGATCAGTCGGTGGAGCAGCGTCAGGAGAAAGCCTTTACCAATTTTCTTCGCCATGGCTTTGCCGAGTTATCACAGGAAGAAAAAGTACAGCTGCGCGCATTGGGCGCGGGAACGGGGGCAACGGGTGGCTTTACCGTCCCCAAAGCGTTTGTGAACCGTGTTGTTGAAAGCATGGCGGTGTACGGCGGCATTGCGAATGTCTGTCAGGTGATTAACACTCAAAATGGCCAGGCGATGCCGTGGGCGGTATCCGATGGCCGCACCGAAATCGGGGAAATGCTGGCTGAACATCAGGAGTCGGGAAAATCGGATCCAACTTTTTCACAGGTAGAATTGGGCGCCAAAAAAGGCAGTTCTAAAATCATCCTGGTGTCTAATGAACTGTTGCAGGACAGCGCCATTGACATCGACGGTTTTATCGCGCGCCGCATCGGCCAGCGCCTTGGCCGTCTGGAAGCCAATCAAATCATCACAGGGGATGGCACTGGCAACAACGTGAAAGGGTTAAATGCTCAGGTCAAATTGAACGCCGATGCCGCTGCTCAAAATGGCGTGACGTATGCCGATTTGATCACTTTGAAACACAAAGTGGATCCGGCGTACCGCAATGGACCGAACACGCGCTGGGCCTTTAATGATGATACGTTCAAAGGCTTTAAACTGATGAACGATGTCAATGGCCGCCCGCTGTGGTTGCCTGCGATTTCCGGCGTTGCGCCAGCCACTATTGACGGTGACCAGTACATCATTGATCAGGGGATTTCAAAAGCCGGTGCCGGTAATCAGTCGGTGTTTTATGGTGACTGGTTATCTGTGATCCTGCGCCGCGTGAATTACATGAACCTTCGTCGTCTGACCGAGCGTTACGCTGAATTTGACCAGATGGGCTATATCGGTTTCCACCGTTTCGATGTGCTGCTGGAAGATGTAGCCGCGATTGCGTCACTGAAACACGCCGCTTAACCGTATCTGAATATTAAGCCCGCCGAGTGCGGGCTTTTTCTTGCCCTAAGGAGAGTCTGATGGCTACAGCAAAACCCAAAAAAACCGATCAAGAGCAGCAAGAGACCCAAGAGCCCCAAGAAACCCAAGAAACCCCAAAAGTCGTGACCGGCGTGAAACTCAAACTGGCCTTTTGGGATTCAGCGCTGCAGCGGTCGTTTTCTGCCGGGGATGTGTACCCATGTTCCGATGATGAAGCGGCTCGTTTGATTGCCAACGGTGCGGCGGTCAGTATCGATGCTTGATCTCGATGCTGTCAGAGCCCAGTGCAGCATTGACCCGGATCAGACCGAATATGACCCCTCGTTGACGTTGTATCTGGCGGCGGCGAAGCGGACGGTAGAGAAGTTTCTCAACCGCCCGGTGTACTGGACGGCGGACCAGGTGCCTGCCGACCCGGATCTGATCCCGGACAACGCGCTGACGGCCCACGAAGACACTGAGTTGGCGGTACTGTTGCTGGTTGGCCATTGGTTTGAACATCGAGAGGCCGTGACCGAAAGCAGTGTGAAAAAATTGCCGCTCGGGCTGGAATTTCTACTGAGTTTCGATCGGGACTTGAATTTGTGAGGATGCGATGCAAGCCGGAAAGCTCAACCAGCAGCTAGTGCTGTACCAGTTAGTTGAAATCAAATCGCCCAGCGGCGCAATGATTCACGCGCTGAGCCTGTTTACCACCACGAAAGGGGAGCTGGTCAGTGGTGGTGGAGGCAATACCACAGATGATGACCGAGAGCGAGGTCTAAATCAGTACCGCTTTCGCATCCGTTGGCGTTCTGGCGTTGAGTATGGGGACTGGGTCGAATGGCGGGGTAAATGGTTGAAAATCACTGCAGTGGACGATGCCGATCCCCGCTGCCGGACACTGATGTTTGATGCCGAATTTTCACCAAAATCGAAACCGCCCCCGCAGCAACAAAAGGAGAACAATTCATGATTGAACGGTTTGAAGTGACCGGATTGAAAGAGTTGGAACAGTCTCTGAAAGAGATTGGCGCGAAAGCGGGCATTACGGCCTTACGCAAGGCCGGACGTGAGGCCATGGGTGGGGTGCAGCTGGCCATGGCAATGGGGGCCGGGGTGAGTGATGACCCGGATGGTGAGCACATGCGAGATTCCATTCGCATTACCACCAAAAAGCAAGACGCCCGCCGCGGCGGCGCAGATAACGCGATCGCCATTCGGGTGGGGCCATCGAAAAAGCACAGTCAGAAAGCGATTGCTCAGGAGTACGGTACCGCTAAACAGGCGGCGGATCCGTTTATGCGGTCATCACTGTATGAAAACCGGGAGCGCGTAGTAAACACCTTTAAAACGCGTTTAGCCATTGAAATTCAAACCGCGATACGCAAGAGAGCCAAATGATCAATGAAGCTATTACCACCTGGCTGCAAACCCTCACCGGGTTGGACGTGTACTGGCTCAAGCGCCCGGAAAGCTCGGATGAATGTGTCGTGTATCACTGCCTGTCGCCAGGCGTGGTCAGTGGCAATCTGCGTTCGACCGGGATCGCCGAGGATGTATATTCCTTTTCGGTTTATCACTCTGACCCTGATCAGGGCAAAGCCGCGGCGGCGACATTAACGGCGGCGCTCAGCGATTTTACGGGCGAGCTCAATCCCGGCACACCCGCCGCCTATCCAATCCAGTTGGCCAGCTTTAGCGGCGGGTCAGAAAACTGGATGAACAATGATACCGGCCTCACCATTTACCGGTTCACACGTGATTTTACCATTAACCATTAAGAGGCTTTTATGTCTGAAATTAAAGATCCGGGTACTTACGCCAAGCTGCCCGCGGGCACCCGCGTGTCATGGGGGCAGGTGTCGGATGAAACGGCAGATTTAAAACTGCTCAAAGACGCGGATTCGGTCGGGGTCACCGGTAAAACCTCTGGCTTTGTCGCCTGTACCCGCCTGATTGATACTGAAACCAAATCGATCGCCGATTTGCCGGACGGCCCTGAAAAAGAGCTGGTCTTTTTGGATGACCCGGACGATGCCGATTTACAAGCGTTTCTTGATGCTGCGGAAAACCTGCAAACCGTCAAAGTACGCATTGAATTTCCGAATACACGCTGGGCCGACATGATTCTGGCGCTGGGTGGCTGGTCACACCGAGAGCTGGATAAGAACCAGCCCATGTACCTGGTCGTCAGCGGTAAGCAAAATGGCATCACGCGCGGCAAAACCGCGGTAGTTTAATCAAAATAAGGATAACCCATGGACATTAAATCCCTGCTTTTAACCCCGCTCAAACAGACTACAGTCACGCGCCCGATGCTTGGATCGGAATTCCCACTGCAGCGACTCACGGCTGCGCGCTTAGCTGCGTTTGATAAAGATATGAAAGAGGCTCAGAAACAAGAAGACGCCGATTCGATTCAAAAAGTATCGGCTCAGCTTATCTTAGATTCGATTGTGGATGATGCCGGATCCCCGATAGCCGCGGTCGTCACTGCTGACGAACTTCTGTCCGTACACACGCCCAACGCGATCAGCGCGGCATTGAATACGATTTGTAACCTCAATTACATGATTGACAGCTCAGAGTCCGACGCAAAAAACGGCTAACCGGCGAGCCCGCGCTTCACTTCTGTTTCTTCTTGGGTGAAGCGCTGGGTATCGTCGACCCTCGCACTATTTACCAACAAGCCGACAGTGAACTGTTGGCACTCTGGATGGCGTATTTCGCGCTTAAACGAGAACGTCAGCCCGCCGGGCCAACAGGCCGAACGCCAACCAATCAACCGAAGATATACAACCAATCGAACGTTGATGATCAAGTCAGCCTCTGTGAAAGGATGTTAATGTAATGTCGGACATCGCCCGCCTTACGGTGGCCCTGTATGCCAATTCCGCGCAATTTGTGTCTGAGCTCGACCGCTCTAATCGGCGCGCGAAAAGTTGGTCAGACCGGGTCAGCTCTAGCTTTAAAACGGCGGCGGTAGCCAGTGCGGCCGCCGCGACTGCCGCCACCGCTGCCCTGGCGGTGATCTACAAACAGCAAGCCTCACTCATTGACCAGACCGCCAAATTTGCCGATCGGGTCGGCATTTCGACCGAAGCCCTGACCCAGTTTCGCCACGCGGCGGAGCTCACGGGGGTAGGGAGCAAAAATCTCGATATGTCATTGCAACGAATGACACGCAGGATTGCGGAAGCGGCTCAGGGGAGCGGTGAGGCGGCCCCGGCCCTGCGCGCTCTCGGCCTTGATGCGCAGGCGCTGGGTAACATGACGCCAGATCAGCAGCTATACGCACTGGCGGATGCTTTTACCGATGTTGAAAGCCAGTCTGAGCGCGTTCGCCTGGCGTTCAAACTGTTTGACTCCGAGGGGGTTGGCATGGTCAACATGCTGGCCGGTGGGGCCGATGGTTTGCAATCGATGGCTGATGAAGCCGATCGGCTGGGCATCACCTTGTCTCGCGTAGACGCCGCTAAAGTCGAAATGGCGAACGATGCAATGTACAAAATCAACGCGGCAACTCAGGGTATTTACCAGTCTTTCACCTCTCAGTTAGCGCCGATCATCGCAGAAATGGCGGATGGATTTCTGCGTTATACCCAGCAATTCGGTGGCATGAATACCATCATTGCCGAGGGGATCCACTCAACGACGCAAGGGGTTGGCCTGATGGCGGATAGCCTGCATGGGGTGGAGATCATCATCAAAGGTCTGGCTGTAGCGTGGGATGGATTTAAGGTCGGTTTTATGGCCGCCGCGCAAGCGGTGACGACCGGCTTACATCAGTTGGGTCAGTTTATTTTTCAATTGGTCATTTCCCCGTTGCAAGTGGCGCTCGATCTGGCGGGTAATTTCAGTGATGAAGCCGCCAATATGGCCGCCTCGTTGCGCCAGTTCTCTAATATGCCACCCCCGCAGTTATTTGATGCGTCTACCGTCAATCAAGCCTCATTAGACTTAAATAACTCGCTTTGGGAGCTGAGAACGTTAGCCAGTCAGCCCCTGCCATCGGATGGTATCGAGCAGTGGTACCAAGATACGATGGCCAAGTTCAACGACTTGTCGAAAGCGTATGTTGAATCGTTGAATCGTAACAGCGGGACTGGCAGCGGTACTGGAGGGGCAGAAAATAAAGCGGTGACCTCATTCCGGGAGGCGACCAACCAGATTGCGCAGGAGTGGAGCCGCCGCCAGGCGATCATGGCGGCAGGCGATCAGGCAGATTATGCGCGCGAGTCGTTCGCGTATGCTGACCGACAAGCTCAGTTGTCAAAGCAGTTTCAAGCTGCGTATACCGCCGCTCAAGCCAACCAGCAGCTACAGCAGCAGCTGGAAGATGAATATTTCGCAAACCGGGAAACGCTGTGGCAAGACCATCAGAGCCGGATCACCGAAATTGAAATCAACGAAGCCAAAAAACGGCAAAAGTTCCAGCAAGAAACCGCCATGGACTTGCTCAGTTTTACTGAGCAGCAGCTCAGTATCACCACATCTGCTCTCAAAGACGCCGGACAAGAAAGCTCACTGCTGTACAAAACCATGTTTGCGGTGCAAAAAGCCGCGGCGATCCCGTCAATGATTGTGTCCACTGAGCAGGCAGCAGTCGCTGCTATGGCCGCTTTTCCTGGCCCTGCGGGTTTGTCGCTGGCCGCAGGGGTACGCGCACTGGGTTATGCCAGTGTCGGGGTGGTCGCGGGGCAGGCATTGTCTGGCATGGCTCACAGTGGGATGGATTACATCCCACGAGAGGGTACCTGGTTACTCGATAAGGGGGAGCGGGTACTGACCAACAGCAGCGCGCGCCAAATGGATGAAATGTACAACGCGGTCACGACTGGATCCGGCGGTGGGGGCGGCGGAGCGACGTTTGAGCAGCATTTCCACATCAACGGTAACGGTGATGAAACCTTGCGTGATTTAGTGCGTCGTGCCGCAGAGCAAGGTGCTCAGCAAGGTTATGAGCGCGTAGCGCGCGATTTTGAAACCGGGAGGGGCATCCGCGCCCAATTCAAACGAAGTACAGGAGTCTAAGCAATGGACAGTTGGCCAGAAACGCTGATTCCGTCCACGATGGACTGGCATCTGCAGGCGCACACTAAAACGTTCACCAGCACGTTTAACCAATCAGTACAGACGACCTCTTTTCCGGGTAGTCAGTGGCTCGGAACCATGCAATTTCAGAACCTGACCCGAGATGAAGCCCGCCTTATTGAGGTTTTTATCCGCTCTTTGGGCGGGGCGAACGGGCGATTTTTGCTGCGTGACCTGAAAAACGGCGGCAAGCCTGCCAAGGGGAGTCCGGTGGTGTCGATGCAAAATCAGCAGGGCGGTATTTTGCTGACATCAGGCTGGCTGCCGGGTCAGCTGGTCATGAAAGCCGGTGACTACTTCAGTGTCGGTCAAGAGCTCAAGCAAAGCAAAAAAGATGTGGTATCGAGTGAGAGCGGTATGGCGACGCTGGAGTTTTACCCCTGGCTGCGTCACAGCCCGGCGAATGGGGAACCCATAGTTATGGATAAGCCCGTTGGGGTTTTCAGGCTCAAAGATGACGCGCAGGGCAAGCTGGCCAACCGCCCGAGATTTAGTGATGTGTCTGTCGAAGTGATAGAGGCGTTTTATGTTTAGTGACGATTTTATCGCGGCGGCCAGTCGGGATGGCGCTTATATCGGCTACGCCTGCGCGCTGGACTTCCCGGACGGCATGAGCCGTTCACATACCGGGATCGGTACCATTCAGATCGCCGGTTATGAATACCTAGGAGTCGGTAATCTCGGTTCAGTCGGTGTGGTTGATGAACTAGGCGACAGTCAGCCTGGCCGGGTCGAACTGGAACTGTCCGGCATTCCGGGTTCTGTCATGAGCGCTGTGTTGCAATCTAAATGCCGGGGCCGATCCGGCTCTATTTTTGGTCTGGTCTGGGATGAAAACGGCCAGCTGATTTTCGCGGAGACACTATTGTCGGGCACGATGATCAGTTATGCGGTTAGAACCGGTAGTGCTAACCGGGTGTCTTTGACCCTGGCCGACAAGTTCGAACTTTACGATCGTGCTCTTGGCTACCGCTGGAACGATGAAAGCCATCAAAGCCTGGAGTCGGGCGACCGGATCGCCCAGTTCGCCGCCCAAACCGCCGACCGTCAAGTGTCCTGGGGCGCGAAGAAAGACGCCCAAACTTATAAGAAGTGATCACCATGAGAAAACCCGATTGGTCAATGCGTCTCACTGAAGTGATGACGCAGGCCCAGCACATCCCTTTTTCCTGGGGGGAGCATGATTGCTGCGTGTTTGCCGCGGCTTGTTCTATCGCAGTGTGTGACATCGATCCCCTAAAAGAGTACCGAGGTCACTATCACACAGAGCTGGGTGCCAAACGTGCCCTGGCAGCGCGCCACGGCTCGTTAACGGCGCTGTTTGATGATTGCTTTGCGCAAATCCCGCCCGAACGCGCTCAGCGGGGCGACATTGTATTAATGAAAACCGATCAGGGGGACGCCGCTGGTGTGGTGTGGGGGACCGGAATTTGGGCTGTCACGCCCTCAGGGGTCGGTCCGGTAGGTCATGAGCCCGTATTAGCCTGGAGAGTGGAATAATGGCAGTAGCAGCAGCGATCGCCGCGGTGACGGCGATAGTATCCGGCGCATTGGGGGCCACACTCGGTACCGCCATTGCAATCGGCTTTGCGGCCGCGTCCGTGTATATGGGGATGTCGATCGCCACCCCAAAACTCGGGGCAAGTGTCAGCCAAGCTGAAAGGAAGCAATTGATACGATCGGGCACCGCCGCCAAGCAAATCGTCCTCGGAGAAACCTTAGTATCCGGGGTATGGCTCTATGCGGAGGAGGAGCGAGGCGGCAATGATAATTACGATGGCACTTATGAGGAGTGGTTATTCAATGCGATCGGGATTGCCGGCCATGCCATTTCTCGCGTAGACCAGGTCTATTTTGATGATGAACGTATCGAAACGTATGAGGATAAAGCCAATTACGCCATTCATATTAATCCGACCCAAACGGATGCGTATTTATTAGAGCATGGTCCGAGCTGGACCGAAGACATGATAGGCCGGGGGACAACCTGGGCACGTGTCTCGATGTTATTTGATAGCGAAAAGTACACCAACGGGATCCCGACCCCACGCTTTAAGCTCAAAGGGTGTAATGAAATCTACGATCCCCGCATTGACCAAACCGGCTACAGCAATAACGCGGCCCTGGTGACACTCTGGGTGTTGCAGACCCTGTTTAACTACTCCGATGATGAAATTATCTGGACGGGGTTTGGCGGCTTTATTCCTGCCGCGAATCTTTGCGATGAACAAGTCGTGAATCCCAATGGCACGATGGAAAAGCGCTACACAGTGAATGGTTCGTGTCTGCTCGATGAAAAGCGAGGCGATATTCTGCAGGACTTGCTCAGATGCAGCGGTGCAGAGCTGGTCAGGATTGGCGGCAAAGTCGGGATTTTACCCGCGGCATACTATGGCCCTGCCACATTTACAATAAATGAATCTGACATCATCAGCGACATCGATGTACAACCGGAGCCAGCCCGCGCCCACGCCACCAATGTGGTTGGTGGTACCTTTATTGACCCGAGTCAGAATTATGTCGAAACCGATTACCCGGCCATCAAAGATGAAGAAGCGATCGCGCGCGATGGGGAAGAAATCAAAACCGATCTGAATTTCCGGTTTGTTACATCCGCTTATCAGGCGCAGCGCCTCGGTCATATCGAAATTAAGCGCGCCCAAGCTGGCGCGGTACTCAAGTTCAGGATGAACTTAAAAGGCTTATATTGCCGACGAGGTCGTGTAGTGCGTCTGGATGTGCCATCAGTGGGCCTGACGGGCGAGTTTCGCGTGGTATCGTGTGATTCTCATCTGGGCGAGGGCGTCAACATTGAGCTGCATCAGGAAAGCGCAGACATCTACGATGATGCGGTCGGCCAAGAGTTTATCCCGCCGCCACTGACCAATCTGCCCCCAGGTGGCATTGCGGCACCAACCAACGTTCAGTTCCTGGCGGAATCACTGGGTGAAGTGGTTCAGGGTAAACTGGTTTGGCAAACCCGCGCGCCGCAAACGGCATTCAATGAGATCCAGCTCTACCAGATTTTAACGGGCGGCGTTGAGCAGCTGGTGCAGTCTGGCCAGACCGTAGGCAACAGTTACCAGCTTAACGGATTGCCGGTGGCCAACTATAAAGCGTACGTCCGCAGCGTCAGCAGCGAGGGGAGACGAAGCCCGCAAAGCTCAACTAACTTTGTCGTTGATACCCCTCAGGTGCCGAGTAATGTGGATATTGATCGATCTAACTGGAGCATCCATTTAAAGCCGCAGTTTGCGGTGCCGGTTCCGGTCGGTACCTTATTTGAATTCTGGTACCTGGCTGATAACGCCAGCTATATATCCAACCCTGCCACCTGGAGTGAGGTAGACATTGCCAGAGCGGAGAAAGTGCATACCGGGTCGAGCTTTAACCATTCAACGCTGTCCCCCGATCGCTGGCAGCACTACTGGATCCGCACCGTCAACATTTACGGCAAGTCGGATTTTCTGTATATCCGAACCGGCACCACCCGAGAGCAGGACTTGATCACTACTGTTGTAGAGCGTTTAGTGGCGATTGAAGTTGAATCACAGAACTGGGATGACGACAGCGGTACCGGTTACAAGCTGTTTAGCCCAGCTTCGGAGCCGTACACCATGCCCGATGGTACCGTGTTAGATAATCCGGACGGTCTGTTAGTGGCTAACAATATTGTGGCGCGTGGCCACATGGTTGCAGAAACCCTGACTTTTGTCTCGGATGATGCCATACCGCCCGGCATTAACAACAGCAACACTGTTAAAGTGTATCGACAAAGCAGCCCGCCGAGTGGTGTGCACAATGTGGGGGATACTTGGTACAACACGGCCAACGCCAATCACCCAAGCACCTGGAGCGGTGCCAGCTGGGTATCAGTGCAGGATGGAGACATTGCGCTGGCCATCGATGCGGCGGATCAGGCGTTGGTGGATGCGGCGCAGGCTCAAGCTACCGCCAACGGTAAAATCACCACGTATTACCAAGGC
>NZ_SSHN01000021.1:0-28079 GCF_004804295.1 Vibrio sp. H11
TTGAATTTGGTTGCGGGGGCCGGATTTGAATCGGGCGGCGCATCCGTCGACGGCCTGAGGGTTATGATTATCACAACGAGCAGACTATCTTGAATTTGGTTGCGGGGGCCGGATTTGAACCGACGACCTTCGGGTTATGAGCCCGACGAGCTACCAAGCTGCTCCACCCCGCGTCCGTATTGTGTTCACCGTTGAGCACGATGAGGGCTTGTACTTTCGGTTAAGAAAGAATTTGGAGCGACACACGAGGTTCCCTTACTTTTAACAAAAAAGCGTGACCTCAACCTTGGTAAGGTTGCGCTCTATTGACTGAGCGAGTATCGCAAGGATTAATCGCATTAACGATTAATCTAGCTTTCTTTATCAAAAAAAATGGAGCGACACACGAGGTTCGAACTCGTGACCTCAACCTTGGCAAGGTTGCGCTCTACCAACTGAGCTAGTGTCGCATAACAATTCGTTATTAAACCAATTGTTTGAATTTGGTTGCGGGGCCGGGTTTGTACCGGGCGGCGCATCCTTCGACGGCCTGAGGGTTATGATTCTCATAACATTCAGACTATCTGAAATTTGGTTGCGGGGGCCGGATTTGAACCGACGACCTTCGGGTTATGAGCCCGACGAGCTACCAAGCTGCTCCACCCCGCGTCCGTATTGTGTCACCGTTAAGCACGATGAAGGCTTTTACTTTCTGTTAAGAAAGAATTTGGAGAGACACACGAGGTTCCCTTACCTTTAACAAAAAGGCGTGACCTCAACCTTAGCAAGGTTGCGCTCTATTTACTGAGCGAGTGTCGCAAGGATTAATCGCATTAACGATTAATCTGGCTTTCTTTATCAAAGAAAATGGAGCGACACACGAGGTTCGAACTCGTGACCTCAACCTTGGCAAGGTTGCGCTCTACCAACTGAGCTAGTGTCGCATAACAATTCGTTATTAAACCAATTGTTTGAATTTGGTTGCGGGGCCGGGTTTGTACCGGGCGGCGCATCCGTCGACGGCCTGAGGGTTATGATTCTCATAACGTTCAGACTATCTGAAATTTGGTTGCGGGGGCCGGATTTGAACCGACGACCTTCGGGTTATGAGCCCGACGAGCTACCAAGCTGCTCCACCCCGCGTCCGTATTGTGTCACCGTTAAGCACGATGAAGGCTTTTACTTTCTGTTAAGAAAGAATTTGGAGCGACACACGAGGTTCCCTTACCTTTAACAAAAAGGCGTGACCTCAACCTTAGCAAGGTTGCGCTCTATTTAATGAGCGAGTGTCGCAAGGATTAATCGTATTAACGATTAATCTAGCTTTCTTTATCAAAGAAAATGGAGCGACACACGAGGTTCGAACTCGTGACCTCAACCTTGGCAAGGTTGCGCTCTACCAACTGAGCTAGTGTCGCATAACAATTCGTTATTAAACCAATTGTCTGAATTTGGTTGCGGTGCCGGGTTTGTACCGGGCGGCGCATCCGTCGACGGCCTGAGGGTTATGATTCTCATAACGTTCAGACTATCTGAAATTTGGTTGCGGGGGCCGGATTTGAACCGACGACCTTCGGGTTATGAGCCCGACGAGCTACCAAGCTGCTCCACCCCGCGTCCGTATTGTGTCACCGTTAAGCACGATGAAGGCTTTTACTTTCTGTTAAGAAAGTAATTTGGAGCGACACACGAGGTTCGAACTCGTGACCTCAACCTTGGCAAGGTTGCGCTCTACCAACTGAGCTAGTGTCGCATGTCATCGTTAAGCACGATAAAGGCTGTACTTTCTGTTAAGAAAGATTTTGGAGCGACACACGAGGTTCGAACTCGTGACCTCAACCTTGGCAAGGTTGCGCTCTACCAACTGAGCTAGTGTCGCATTGTCATCGTTAAGCACGATACAGGCTGTACTTTCTGTTAAGAAAGATTTTGGAGCGACACACGAGGTTCGAACTCGTGACCTCAACCTTGGCAAGGTTGCGCTCTACCAACTGAGCTAGTGTCGCATCAACAACGATTTCCGTCGTTTAGGGCTGCGAATTATAAGAGCATTTTTTTGCGATGCAAGAGATTCTCGCTAAAAAAACAGAAGTTTTTTTTGTTTGCCGAAAAAACATGCAGAAAGCACCATATTTGAGAGGCTTACTGGCGACTATAGCAGCAGCAAGCGTCTCAAGCGGACATTGAACACAGCCCAAATACGTTATTCGCACCACAAATCAGATGGAGAATATGGTCGCACGATAATATTTGAGTTCAGCAATCGACTCACGAATATCATCCAGAGCAAGGTGGCTGCCCTGTTTAGAAAAACCATCCAGAATTTCCGGTTTCCAGCGCCGAGTCAGTTCTTTCAGGGTACTGACATCAAGATAGCGATAATGAAAATAGGCTTCCAGGCGTGGCATATGCTGGTAAAGGAAGCGACGATCCTGGCCGATGCTGTTACCACAGATGGGTGACTTACCCTCAGGAACCCACTGGCGCAAAAACGCGATAGTCTGTTCAACGGCTTCATCTTCGGTGATGGTACTATTGCGCACACGCTCCACCAGCCCGCTTGAGGTATGCGTATTGGTACACCAGTCATCCATTTTCTGCAATTCTGATTCTGGCTGATGAATTGCTAACACCGGACCTTCAGCCAGAATATTGAGCTGAGAGTCGGTCACAATAGTCGCAATTTCAATGATTTTATGAGATTCCGGCTCTAAGCCAGTCATCTCCAGATCGACCCAAATCAGGTTTTGATCGCTAAAAGACATAGACGGGTACCTATAGGTTTATCGATAAAGCAGGTACTATATACCCAAGTGTACATAATTCAAATTGTCAGCCGCGGCTGATAACGAAAATTTCAACCCGATGATTTGCGGCAATCTGCGGAGTTTTTCCGGGCTTCCCAAACCATCCAGCAACACGAAAGTAGAGCAGAGTGGCAAAGAAAAAAAAGCTGACTAAGGGTCAGGTACGACGCGTTCGGAATAACCAACACCGTAAACTGAAACAGGAAAAAACCATCGAATGGGATGAGTCGATGCTGCACAGCGCCAAAACGGGTCTGGTGATTACCCGTTTTGGTCAACATGCTGATGTGGAAGATCCGGAAAGCGGTGAAATTCACCGTTGTAACCTGCGCAGAGGGATTGAAACGCTGGTCTCAGGTGACAAAGTTATCTGGCGCCCGGGAGTGGAAAAGCTGGCCGGCATCTCCGGAGTGGTCGAAGCCGTTGAGCCACGCCAATCCGTACTGACCCGCCCGGATTATTACGATGGTTTAAAACCGGTGGCTGCCAACGTCGATCAGATGGTGATCGTCTCTTCTGTTCTGCCCGACTTATCGCTCAATATCATTGACCGTTATCTGATAGCGGCCGAAACCCTGGCGATTTCTCCATTGCTGGTCCTCAATAAAGTCGATCTGCTGGACGATGCTCAGCGTGAACACTATCAGACCTTGTTGGGTGAATATCAACGCATCGGTTACGAAGTGCTCTACGTCAGTAAAAAGAGTGGTGAAGGCATTGCGGCGCTGGAAGCTAAATTGGGTGAACACACCAATATTTTTGTCGGTCAGTCCGGTGTGGGTAAATCCAGTCTGGTGAATGCCCTGATGCCTGATTTGGAAGACTGGGTGGAAGAGGGTGAAATTTCCGAAACCTCAGGCCTTGGTCAACATACGACAACAGCCGCCCGTTTGTACCACATCCCTTCCGGTGGCGACCTTATCGACTCGCCGGGGGTGCGTGAATTCGGCCTGTGGCACTTGAGCGCAGAAGAAGTGACCAAAGCGTTTGTCGAGTTCCGCCCGTTTCTGGGTGGCTGTAAATTCCGTGACTGTAAGCATGGTGACGATCCGGGCTGCATGCTGCGTGAAGCGGTCGACAAAGGCGACATCAGTGCCGCGCGTTTTGAAAACTACCATCGCATTATCGAAAGCATGGGTGAAAATAAAGCCAACCGTCAGTATTCACGCAGTAAAAAAGCCGACTTGTAAGCGCTTAAGTCGCGATTTTGCGCAAAAACGTCGATACAGATAAAAAAGCAGAGATGTAATGACGTATGCTGGGATAACTGCTGACATGCGTCATTATTTTCAGTAACATTCTGCGCCCAAAAGTTAAACACATTGGAATTGTAAACAATGGATAAGATTAAAGTCAGACTGCAATACTGGATTCCCCAACATGGCCTGACCCGCCTGATGGGTAAACTGGCTTCAGCCAAGGCTGGCGGTCTGACCACAGCCGTCATTCGCTGGTTTATCAAACAGTACAACGTCAATATGGACGAAGCACTGCATTCAGATCCAAAGCACTTTAAAACCTTCAACGAGTTTTTCGTGCGTGAACTGAAAGCTGGCGCGCGCCCAATTGCCGCTGGTGACGAGGTAATTACCCACCCGGCCGATGCCTGTGTGAGCCAATTCGGCCCTATTACCGATGGCAAACTTATTCAGGCCAAAGGTCACGACTTCTCAGCCCAGGAACTGCTGGGCGGCGATGCCAAACTGGCAGAAGAATTCCGTGACGGTGACTTTGCCACACTGTATCTGTCGCCAAGCGATTATCACCGTGTTCATATGCCGTGTGATGGCACACTGCGTCAGATGATTTACGTACCTGGTGACCTGTTTTCGGTTAACCCGCTGACCGCTGAAAATGTGCCAAACCTGTTTGCACGTAACGAGCGTGTCGTGTGTATCTTTGATACTGAATTTGGCCCGATGGCCCAGGTGCTGGTTGGCGCAACGATCGTCGGCAGTATCGAGCTTATCTGGGCGGGTACCGTCACCCCGCCGCGCGGCAACACCGTATACCGCTGGGACTATCCGGCGGACGGTGATAAAGCGGTCGTACTGAAAAAAGGTCAGGAGATGGGCCGTTTCAAACTGGGCTCAACTGTGATTAACCTGTTTGCTAAAGATGCGATTCGTTTTGATGTGACCATGCAGAACAATACGCCGACTATGTTAGGTGCTGCGTACGCACATAAAGCCTAAGCGCTCAACGTCGCCTTCGCTTTCTGCGGAGGTGACGTTTGACTCTCCGCACACTTCCTGATCTGCATGACGCTGAATATGTAAAACTTTGCCACTCCTCTAAGACCTGTCACGGTTAAAACCTTACTCTGTCTGTAGTTATTTCGATTGGATAAGGAAGACGCGATGCAGACACTCAACACCAGCCTTATATTGCGGCTGATGATTTGTTTCGGATTGCCGGCATTGGTGCTGATATTACCGATCGATGCCATTCCTATCGCCGACCTGACTCTGGTGCAACACCGCTTACTGGCGATTTTTCTGCTCGCGGCTTTGCTGTGGGTACTCGAACCGGTACCGGTATTCGCCACCTCAATTCTGATCATCGCCCTCGAGCTGGTCATGATTTCCAACAAAGGTCTGCACGCTTTCCGGGCACCGGTTGAAGGTCACGAGCTGGGGCAAATGCTGGCCTACACTGATATTTTTTCCGCCTTTTCCTCACCGATCATCATCTTGTTTATGGGTGGCTTTGCCCTGGCCATTGCCGCATCAAAATATGAACTGGACAACAACCTAGCGCGGGTCCTGCTCAAACCGTTTGGCAGTCAGCCTAAATTCATTATGCTCGGGCTGATGCTGATCACGTCCGTGTTCTCGATGTTCATGTCCAATACCGCAACCACAGTGATGATGCTGGCTCTGCTGGGCCCCATCGTTGCCTCAGCGCCAAAAGGCGACCTGGGGATTAAAGCCTTGGTACTGTGTATTCCAATCGCCGCCAATACCGGCGGCATCGCCACGCCAATAGGGACACCACCGAATGCCATCGCCTTGCAGTATCTGACCGGCGATAACAGCATCAGCTTCTTGTCCTGGATGATGATGGGGCTGCCGTTTGTGCTGATCCAGCTCACTCTGGCCTGGTTTTTACTACAAAAACTGTTTCCGTCTTCCCAGGCCAGTATGAGCCTCAAACTGGATGGTCGTTTCCAGCGCAGCTGGCAGGCGATGGTGGTGTATGTCACCTTTGCGCTTACCATAGTGCTGTGGATGACTACGGCGCTGCACGGCATGAACACTTACGTGGTCGCCATCCTTCCGCTGGCAGTGTTTACTCTGACCGGAATTATGGGCAAAGAAGAGCTGAAACAGATCAACTGGGATGTGTTGTGGCTGGTTGCCGGCGGGATTGCGATTGGTATCGGTCTGGAACAGACCGGACTTGCCCACGCACTGGCGCATGCGATTCATTATGAAACCCTGTCACCAATGGCCGTCGTCATCGCCTTATCTCTGGTGTGCTGGCTGATGGCCAACTTCATGTCCAATACCGCCACCGCTAACCTGTTAATGCCAATCGCAGCGGCCATTGGTACCAGTATGCCGAGCCTGGCCGAAGCCGGAGGCCTGCAGGGGCTGTTAGTCGTGGTGGCATTCTCCGCTTCGCTCGGGATGATATTACCGGTCTCAACACCGCCGAACTCGCTGGCCTACTCGACCGGCCTGATTGAAAGCAAAGATATGGCTAAGACCGGCCTGGCACTGGGCATTATCGGTCTGCTGGTTGTCTACCTCGCTGTGGCTATCCTGATCTGAACAGATAGTACTGCTATGAACAGGATAACCCTGCATAGGGCCAGCGCCACGGCGTGTGGTCCCCGTCTTTTATACTGCACTTAACCGTCCATCGCACTGTACGACTGGCGGTCAGTGCCCCATAAGCCACTGTTTTAACCATTGCGCTGCCAATCCACCCTGCGGTCAATTCACTTTGTTTTCCATGTGGTTAATGGCATATTGAGTGCTCTTTTCTTTCCCCTTTCTGATAAGGACAACCATATGGGATTTGAGTGGCTGGCGCTGGCTGCGGCGTTTTTGTGGGCCGTGGCCAGCCTGTTATCAGTAGCGCCAGCCCGACATCTGGGTACATTTGCCTACAGTCGCTGGCGCATGGGCTGTACCTCGGTCATTCTGGCCAGTATCGCCCTGCTGACCGGTGGCTGGTCCAGTGTTGCTATGGCTGACGTAACACCGATGATGTTGTCCGGTCTGATTGGTATTTTTATCGGCGATACCGCACTGTTTGCCTGCCTGAACCGGATGGGCCCCCGCCAGTCCGGCTTGCTGTTCTCCTGCCATGCGGTGTTTTCCGCCATCATGGGCTATTTCATGTTTCAGGAGAGTATGAGCAACCTGGAATTACTCGGCTCGGCGTTAGTTTTCAGTGGCGTACTGACTGCGATCTTTTTTGGCCGGCGCGGACAAAACCACAGTCTGGAAACGTTGAATGGCAGCGTCTGGGCCGGGGTCGCTCTTGGCCTGACGGCCGCACTGTGCCAGGCGCTGGGCGGTATTATTGCCAAGCCGGTGATGCAAACCAGCATCGACCCTGTCGCAGCATCGGCCATCCGGATGATGACCGCCTTCTGTGCCCACTGTGTGCTGCGCGCAACCGGCGCTAAGGTCAGCCGGGCACTGCACCCAATCACCGGTCGTATTTTTGTGATTACCGCGGTGAACGGTTTTCTCGCCATGGCGGTTGGCATGACCCTGATTCTGTATGCGCTGCGCGAGGGGAATGTCGGTATGGTTGCCCTGCTCTCTTCCACCACACCTATCATGCTTTTGCCTATACTTTGGGTCTATACCCGGCAACGTCCGAACCGCTTTGCCTGGCTGGGAGCCGCCGTGGCGGTGATAGGTACCAGTATCCTGGTGTACTGAGATATGTGACGACTGATATCTCAGACAACGAACACCTCAGACAACTGGGGCAAACAGCCCTAAAGCCACTGAGGTTAAGGGGCTGCTGAATTTGATCAATAGGCAACGTTTTATTGCATTGATAGGGAAATTCATTGATCTTACCCTACTGCAAACACAGCAAAGTGTAGTAAAATTACGCTAATTTCTAGTTACTATGAATTTGACGAGGTCATTACTATGTCAGCTAAGAAGCCTATGGCTCTGGTGATCCTGGATGGATGGGGTTACCGTGAAGACAACTCAAGCAACGCGATCAACAATGCAAACACGCCTGTTCTTGATGGTCTGATGGCAAACAATCCGAATACCCTAATTTCTGCTTCAGGCATGGACGTTGGCCTGCCAGACGGTCAAATGGGTAACTCTGAGGTGGGCCACACGAACATCGGTGCAGGCCGCATCGTGTATCAGGATCTGACTCGCATCACCAAATCGATTGCCGACGGTGAATTCCAGCAGAATGAAGTACTGGTCGCTGCAATCGACAAAGCGGTTGCCGCAGGTAAAGCCGTTCATCTGATGGGTCTGATGTCTCCGGGTGGCGTTCACTCACACGAAGATCACATCTATGCCGCCGTTGAAATGGCAGCAGCACGTGGCGCAGAGAAAATCTACCTGCACTGCTTCCTGGACGGCCGTGATACGCCACCACGCAGCGCAGAAGCGTCACTAAAACGCTTTGATGAGCTGTTCGCTAAACTGGGCAAAGGCCGCATCGCATCAGTCGTTGGTCGTTACTACGCGATGGACCGTGATAACAACTGGGATCGCGTTGAAAAAGCTTACGATGTTCTGACGGCAGCACAAGGCGAATTCACCTTTGATTCTGCGCTGCAAGCGCTGCAAGCGGCTTACGCACGTGAAGAAAACGACGAATTTGTTAAAGCGTCTGAAATCCGTGCGGAAGGTCAGGAATCTGCAGCCATGCAAGACGGCGATGCAGTGATCTTTATGAACTACCGTGCTGACCGTGCACGTCAGATCACCCGCACTTTCGTGACTGACTTTGCAGGTTTTGAGCGTAAAGTCTTCCCGGCGATCGACTTCGTGATGCTGACTCAATACGCAGCAGACATTCCGCTGCTATGTGCATTCCCACCAGCATCACTGGAAAACACTTACGGTGAATGGCTGGCGAAAAGCGGCAAAACCCAGCTGCGTATCTCAGAAACTGAGAAATACGCACACGTGACTTTCTTCTTCAACGGCGGCGTAGAAAACGAGTTTGACGGTGAAGAGCGTCAGCTGGTTGCGTCACCAAAAGTGGCAACCTACGATCTACAGCCTGAAATGAGCTCCAAAGAGCTGACGGACAAACTGGTTGCGGCGATCAAGTCTGGTCAATACGACGCGATCATCTGTAACTACCCGAACGGCGACATGGTCGGCCATACCGGCGTATACGATGCCGCAGTTAAAGCATGTGAAGCGGTTGATGAATGTATCGGCCGTGTCGTGGAAGCGATCAAAGAAGCAGACGGTCAACTGCTGATCACTGCCGACCACGGTAACGCTGAGATGATGATCAACCCGGAAACCGGCGGCGTGCACACTGCGCACACCAACCTGCCAGTACCACTGATCTATGTGGGTAACAAAGACATTACCCTGAAACAGGGAGGTAAACTGTCTGATCTGGCGCCAACCATGCTGGCACTGACTGATCAGGAAATCCCAGCTGAAATGTCTGGCGCAGTTCTGTTCTCGTAAGCCAGGCTTACCGGTTATCAAACCCCGATTTATCGGGGTTTTTTTTCGCCTTTTTGTGCCCGCCACCGAACAATGACAAACTTTTTACCTGCCATACGCACCATTAGGTATACTGGCAGCTTCAAGGCCCATTACGATTATTGTAAAAACATGACGTTATTCACTTGCAAAATGGCTTCCCGCGCCCGATTCGGTCTGTGGCTGCTGGTCATCGGTGCCGGCAGTCTGCCGCTTACGACGCAGGCCGCATCGCAGCAGGAGCTGAAAGGGGTAAAGAACGAGATTTCCCGCCAGCAACAATCACTGTCGGCGCGGCAGAAAGAGCTCGATCAGCTGCAAAAGTCATTGAAACAGCAGGAACTGGATATTTCCACGCTGGAGAATCAGATCAAGTCCAGTAAAAACCAGCTTGCGCAAGCCAATGCCAACATTGCCCGGCTGCAGGAAAAAATTGCCCGGCTGGAAACCCAGCGTAAGCAGCAGGCCGACCAGCTGGCCGAACTGATTGAAACCTACTATATCACTCAGCGTGCCAGTTCAGCGGGTGATATCTTTAACAACAGCGCGCAGCAAGATCGCATCAGCCAGTATTATCAGCACCTGGCCAAAGCGCGCAGTGAAACGATTGAAGCATTGCAGCAGACTCGCAAGGCACTGGATGACAGTGACCACCAACTGAAACTGGAACGGGATCAAATAGAATCACTGCTGGAAGAGCAGACACATAAACGTGACCAGCTGGCCAGCACCCAGACTAACCGCCGTAAAACCCTGGGCAAAATTCAACAAAGTATCTCCGGTGATAAAGTCTACCTGGCTGAGCTACAGCGTAATGAAACCCGTCTGAAAGCCGAAATCGCCAAAGCCGCCAAACGCAATGCCGTACCTATGAATGGTATCAGCCAGCAGCGCGGCAAGCTGCCGTGGCCGCTGAAAGGACAAGTACTGCATAATTTTGGTGAGCGCCAGACCGGACAAATTGACTGGAAAGGCATGGTGATCGATGCCAATTATGGTCAGGCGGTCAAAGCGGTTTATCCGGGCACTGTGGTGTTTGCCGAATACCTGCGCGGTTACGGCCTGGTGGTCCTGCTGGATCACGGCAAAGGCGATATGACCTTGTATGGATTCAACCAGTCACTGATGAAAAAAGAGGGCGACAAAGTCACGGCCGGCGAAACTCTGGCTCTGGCGGGAGATACCGGTGGGCAAAGCCGTCCAGCACTCTATTTTGAGATCCGCCGCAACAGTAAAGCCGAGAACCCACGTAACTGGCTGAGTCGTTAACGTCTGTCCTATTATCCGCTCTAGTTCAAAGGCCACTTCATGAGTGGCCTTTGTTGTTTCATCGCGCTGTGATAGTGCTCAGCTATAACTTAACGATCCATAGCTTAACCATAATAAGCTTCAACGGCTTCAATCAGACGGGTCAGGTCCTGCTTGGGCAGCAGGTTAATCCCGGCCGCAGCTTCACGCCCGCCACCGGTCTCAAACTGTGCACACAATGTCCCGGCCCCCTGCTTGTTGCTGAGCGGCGCGCGCAGCGAGACCGTGAAATGCTGCTCATCGGCTTCGGTCAGCACCAGATGGGCCTGATCCGGCTGCTGATTGGCCAGCAGATTACCGTACACCCCGCTGACACGATGGGAGGCCGACTCATCCGGCAGTTCAAACACACGCAGCAGCGGACTTTGATGCACCGCCTCCAGCGCCAGAGCATGGGCAATATCGCGCTCATAAGCGGCTTTAAGAACATGATAGGCCGAGTCCGGATCGGCAATCACCTCAAACGGTGAGGTGTAGCCACTCAGGGCACGCAACAAATCGGCCGGATGGTAGTGCAGATCGGCGGTGGTTTTACCATATCCGTTGTAGTTAATCAGGGTGCCGAGCTCTTTAAGCTGCTCAGCCTGAGAGGTCCTCAAACCGGCTTTAGCCGCCAGCCCGTCAGCCACCTTAAGCAGGTTATCGCCGTAAGCCGCGGTAATCGCCCAGTCATGGTACTGGCCCTGCAGCAGCTCATCGACTATCAAAGCCGTGCACATGTTCGCATCCAGATTGATATGCGCTTGCAGATTATCATGCTGAGGGATATCACCGGCCTGATGGTGATCGGCGTAAAACACGCGTGCACCGGCAGCGAGTGCCTGTTGTAACGCGGCGCTGTTTTTTGCCATCGAGACATCAAGCACCGTCAGACTGTCACCGGTCTGAAAAGGCACTTTAGCGAGCAGTTGAATATCGCGTTTGACCCCAGTCACCAACTGGCTGTCGAGCGGCGTCGCGAGGCGCAACTGAAGCAGAGCGATGATACCGTCGGCATCACCATTGAACACGTCATAATGCATAATGAAGGCTACTTTTAATTCCTTGTATTAACATGGGAAATTATCAGTATCCGCGCCACCAGCCTAAGAATGAAAGGTTATATATCATCCCTTTTAGGCATGCATTGCCCGTACGCCATCGGCCAGTAATTGCAACTGCTCCACTCCCTGCTCGGTCGCGTTCGGTTTCATCACCGAAATAATCTGCAGCATGCCCTGATGGATAATCTGCTCGGTGATGTCGGTTTTAGGTGACATGGCCGCCTGATAGGCCAGCCAGCTGCAGGCAATCAGATGCAGAGTCGTGACCAGCTGTTTCATCTCTTCCTTATTGAGGTCGAGTAACTGCATGTCAACAAAGGCCTGCATGATGTTCACCAGGTTAGCCTGCAACTTTTCCTGCACGCGGATGTAATCCTGATGCAACTCTTCGTCACGCTGCAGAATCTCTGGCAAATTGGCGTAGAAAAAACGGTATTTCCACATCAGGGTAAAAATCGAATCAAGATAATGCTTAAGCAGAGTCAGGGTTTCGTACTGCCCCTGCAAAGGTTTAAAGCGCTCTAATAGCTCGCTCGAGTAGAGGGCAAAAATCTCACGCACGATTTCCTGCTTATTGCGAAAATGGTAGTAGAGATTGCCCGGGCTTATCTCTATGTGCGCAGCAATATGATTAGTGGTCATCGGGCGTTCGCCATGCTCATTGAACAGCTCCAGTGCGGCATGGACAATTCTGTCTCTTGTTTTCATCTGGCGGTCACACTCCTTCCTGATTAAGTGAAGTATATACCCAAGTTGTAGTCAGCGGCATGATCACACACGCTCAGAACCGGAACAGAGTAAAAAAAAGCGCCCTGATTCGAGCGCTTATATTTACAAACTGCAAAGTTACTTATGGTACGGCTTGGATAACTCATGCACCGCATCAACAAATACGCCGGCGTTTTCCGGCGGCACATCAAGGTGAATGCCATGACCAAGGTTGAAGACGTGGCCGGTGCCACCTTCCCCAAAGCCTTGCAGAATTGACGCGACCTCTTCGCGAATCCGCTCCGGCTGAGCGTACAGCATCGACGGATCCATGTTGCCCTGCAGCGCCACTTTATCACCAATGCGCGCTTTGGCGTCCGCAATATTGATGGTCCAGTCGAGACCCACCGCATCACAACCGGTGGCAGCAATCTGCTCCAGCCACATACCACCGTTTTTAGTGAACAGCGTCACCGGCACGCGGCGGCCGTCGTTTTCACGGATCAGACCATCGACAATCTTGTGCATGTACTGCAGTGAGAACAGGTTGTAATCACGCGGTGTCAGTACGCCGCCCCAGGTATCAAATACCATGACCGACTGCGCACCGGCTTTGATTTGCGCATTCAGGTACTCGATCACGCTATCCGCCAGTTTATCCAGCAACAGGTGCAGGGTGGCTGGCTCGGCATACATCATTTTCTTAATCTTGGTGAAAGCTTTTGAGCTGCCGCCTTCAACCATATAAGTCGCCAGAGTCCACGGGCTGCCGGAGAAGCCGATCAGCGGAACTTCCCCCTGCAGGTCTTTACGGATCTGACGCACCGCATTCATCACGTACTGCAGCTCGCCCTCCGGATCCGGCAGACCAATTTTATCGACATCAGCTTTACAGGTAATCGGGCGATCAAACACCGGACCTTCTCCGGCCGCAAAACGCAGGCCAAGGCCCATTGCATCCGGAATAGTCAGAATATCTGAAAACAGAATGGCGGCATCGAGCGGGAAACGACGCAATGGCTGCAGAGTCACTTCTGAAGCCAGCTCGGCATTACGGCACAGCGCCATAAAGTCGCCCGCTTGCGCACGTGTTGCGCGGTATTCTGGCAGATAGCGTCCAGCCTGGCGCATCATCCATACCGGAGTGCAATCAACTGGCTGCTTGAGCAGTGCGCGCAGATAGCGGTCGTTTTTTAATTCTGTCATTCCGTATTCCACTTCTATTTAGGCTTATGGTTTGATGGTTACATCATCGCAATGGGGCGTATTCTAACATTGATTGCCACTACGTAACGAGGAGCTTTGCAACCTGGATCATGTTATTAAGTATTAAATCATTGCTTAATTTGCGTACGATGTCATTCAATGTTACAAATTTGTTCGCTAGCGAAAACTACAACTATAACTGGGTATTTGATACTCAGCATCTCATAACGACATCTTACTTACCCCCTCCCGAAACGGAGGGTTTTTTTTAGCGGTCCGTTCACAGCACCCGCTTTAAGCATCCGGGTAATCACGCTTGATTTCACTCAGGGTGTGCTCAATCAGCTCACGGGCGATCGTGCCCTTCGGCGCAACCGGCGGCATTGTCCGGGGAGTAAACCATTTAGCATCACACAGCTCGGTGTAGTCCGGTTTGACCTCTCCGGCTTTATAGTCGGCCACAAAGCCCATCATCATACTGGATGGGAAAGCCCATGGCTGGCTGCCGAAATAACGGATATTGTGCACATCAATTCCGGTTTCTTCTTTGATTTCCCGCGCCACGCACTGCTCCAGTGTCTCACCCACTTCGAGAAAGCCGGCAATCACTGTGTACATGCCTGAGCGGTGACGGGCATGCTGAGCCAGCAGGATGTGCTGCTGACGCCGCACCGCAACAATAATACACGGGAAAATACGCGGATAGTGCAACGTACGACAGTCATGACACTGCATTGCCATATCACGATGATTGAGATAATTACGCCCGCCGCACTGCGGACAAAAGCGCATGCTCTGGCTCATATGGCCATACTGAATCGCTTTGCTGGCCAGCAGGAAAATTGCCTCCGGCAGTTGCAGCATGTCACGCAGTGATACCAACTCAAGATCCCGGTCCAGATCCGCGGCATTGAGCCAATAAACCGGTAAACCCTGATAGCGATCGATCTCGATCGCCGACTCCGTCGGCAGATCCCACTGATCTGCGGTTCCGAAAGGCAGGGTCCCATCTACAGTCCAGATCTCACTTCCTGAAACAACGCACCAATAAGCGTTTTTCGCGTCACTGTTTTTTAACATGCTCACTCCTGTTTGCTTGCAGTCTGTACATTTTACTGGCAATCTAACTTCATACCAGAGTTTGTACGGATTTGATTTCAAATCTATTCAATCTCTTAGGGACGATAAGTTGTACTGTACCGCAATAACAAATAGGCAAAGGATAGATCATTATTAATGATCCGATCATGAGGACATGGTCATGCTAAAAAAATTCAAAACAACGCAAGAACAGTGGGGCGGCTCAAGTGACGTCATCGATCACTGGCTCAATAAGAGGCAGCAACTGATCGTTGAATACTGCAAACTGGCAGCGCTGCAACCCTGTGCAACAAAAGCTGCTGTCACTGAACTCCCCTCTCCCGACGAACTGAAGTTTTTCTGCGAAGAGCTCGTCGATTACATTTCTGAAGGCCATTTCAAAATCTACGACATGGTGATGAACAAGTGGCAGGCCACTGGCTTTCACGCCACCGACGAAATCAATCAGACTTATGCTGAAATCGTCGAAACCACCGATCCACTGCTCAACTTCAATGATCGCTACGCTGACGTCAGTGAAGATGATGATATGGAAACCCTGGATGATGATTTGTCTGAAGTGGGAGAACTTTTAGAATCACGCTTTGAAACCGAAGACCAATTGATCCAATTGATTGCCGACAGTCTGTCGATCCCGCCCGGTGCATAACTAGCCAGCGTATCATGCCACCAGCGTAGCAGCGGTCAGCAGAAGCGGATAGCTGACATCGATTTCGCAATCGCAAGCAATAAAAAAGGCACCCGAAGGTGCCTTTTTTCATACTGAGATACGATTACTCGTCAGCAGAGAAGCCTGCGTTCAGCAGCGCTGCCAGATTGTCAGTCGCTTGTTCCGCTGAAGGACCTTCTTTTTGTGCATCACGTTGAGACTGACGCTCTTGGTGATACGCAAAACCAGTACCCGCAGGGATCAGACGACCCACGATCACGTTCTCTTTCAGACCGCGCAGATCATCACGCTTACCAGATACCGCAGCTTCAGTCAGTACGCGCGTCGTTTCCTGGAACGATGCGGCTGAGATGAACGATTCTGTTGCCAGAGACGCTTTGGTAATACCCAGCAGTTCGCGTTCGATACGTGCAGGTTCTTTACCTTCCGCTTCAAGATTACGGTTAGCAATCTTAACTTGTGCGTATTCTACTTGCTCACCAGGCAGGAACTCAGAGTCACCTGCGTGAGTAATAGTACACTTACGTAGCATCTGACGAACGATAGTCTCAATGTGCTTATCGTTAATCTTAACGCCTTGCAGACGGTATACTTCCTGAACTTCGTTGGCAATGTAAGTTGTTACTGCGTGGATACCACGTAGGCGCAGAATGTCATGTGGAGACTCTGGACCATCCGCGATAACGTCACCACGTTCAACACGCTCACCTTCGAACACGTTCAGCTGACGATGCTTAGGAATCATCTCTTCGTAAGTCTCACCGCTGTCGCGAGTGATGATCAGACGACGCTTACCTTTGGTCTCTTTACCGTACGATACCGTACCTGTATGTTCAGCCAGGATCGCAGGCTCTTTCGGCTTACGGGCTTCAAACAGGTCAGCTACGCGAGGCAGACCACCGGTGATGTCTCGGTTACCGCCAGATTTCTGCGGGATACGAGCCAGCGTGTCACCCACGCTTACTTCTGCACCATCGTCAATGTTAACGATCGCTTTACCCGGCAGGAAGTACTGCGCTGGCATATCGGTACCTGGGATCATAACGTCATTGCCGTTAGTATCAACCAGTTTGATAGCCGGACGCATATCTTTACCTGCTGACGGACGAGCGGCTGGATCAGTAACTTCGCTTGAAGACAGACCCGTCAGATCATCAGTCTGACGAGAAACAGTTACACCATCGATCATGTCAACGAACTGGATACGACCTGCCACTTCAGTGATGATTGGCAGTGTGTGCGCTTCCCAGTTAGCAACGGTTTCGCCGGTATCTACCGCATCGCCGTCTGCTTTGCTCAGCAGCGAGCCGTATGGCAGTTTGTGTTTCTCTTTGGTACGGCCAAATTCGTCAATGATAGTCAGCTCAGATGCACGAGAAGTGATCACCAGTTTGCTGTCTTTGTTGATAACGAATTTCGCGTTATGCAGTTTAACCGAACCTTTGTTCTTCGCCTGGATGCTGTTCTCAGCTGCTGCTGTCGATGCCGCACCACCGATGTGGAACGTACGCATCGTCAGCTGTGTACCAGGTTCACCGATTGACTGAGCCGCGATAACACCAACCGCTTCGCCTTGGTTAACCAGGTGACCACGCGCCAGGTCACGACCGTAACATAGTGAACAACAACCGAAGTCTGAATCACAAGTTACTACTGAACGTACTTTAATGTTGTCCACGGAATTCTCTTCCATGATTTGACACCATTTTTCGTCGATCAGCGTGTTACGCGGGATCAGTACTTCTTCAGTACCTGGTTTCAGAATGTCTTCTGCAACCACACGACCCAGAGCCAGCTCAGTCAGGGCAACTTTAACGTCACCACCTTCGATGTGAGGCATCATTTCAACGCCTTCAACGGTGCCACAGTCGTGTTCAGTAACCACAACGTCTTGTGCAACGTCTACCAGACGACGAGTCAGGTAACCCGAGTTCGCTGTTTTCAGTGCCGTATCCGCCAGACCCTTACGAGCACCGTGCGTTGAGATAAAGTACTGAAGTACGTTCAGACCTTCTTTAAAGTTCGCAGTGATTGGCGTTTCGATGATCGAGCCATCCGGACGAGCCATCAGACCACGCATACCAGCCAACTGACGAATCTGCGCTGCAGAACCACGAGCACCTGAGTCGGCCATCATGTAGATGCTGTTGAACGACTCTTGTTTCTCTTCTTCGCCATCACGGTTCAGAACCAGTTCAGAAGACAGGTTTTCCATCATCGCTTTCGCAACGCGATCGTTGGTCGATGCCCAGATATCGATCACTTTGTTGTAGCGTTCGCCGGCTGTTACCAGACCAGACTGGAACTGTTCCTGAATCTCACGTACTTCTTCTTCTGCTTCTGCGATCTCAGTGTATTTCGAAGGTGGTACAACCATATCGTCGATACCTACAGAAACACCTGACAGTGCCGCGTATGCGAAACCGGTGTACATGATTTGGTCAGCGAAGATTACCGTGTCTTTCAGACCCAGTTTACGGTACGCCTCGTTCAGCAGGCTAGAAATCTGCTTCTTGCCCAGCTTTTGGTTAACGATGCTGAATGGCAGACCTTTCGGTACGATTTGCCACAACATTGCACGACCAACCGTGGTATCCACCATCTTGGTTTCTGTCGTGCTGTTACCGTCTTCGTCAACCACTGTTTCAGTAATACGTACTTTTACGCGTGCGTGCAGTGCAGCAGTCTTAGTGCGGTATGCCTTCTCAGCCTCTTTCGGGCCAGCCAGGTACATGCCTTCACCCAGTGCGTTCACTTTTTCACGGGTCATGTAGTACAGACCCAATACAACGTCCTGAGAAGGTACGATGATCGGATCACCTGATGCTGGCGACAGAATGTTGTTGGTCGACATCATCAGAGTACGAGCTTCCAGCTGAGCTTCCAGAGTCAGAGGTACGTGTACCGCCATCTGGTCACCATCGAAGTCCGCGTTATAGGCCGCACACACCAGTGGGTGCAGCTGAATCGCTTTACCTTCGATCAGCACAGGTTCGAACGCCTGGATACCCAGACGGTGCAGTGTTGGTGCACGGTTCAGCAGTACCGGGTGTTCACGGATAACTTCATCCAGGATATCCCATACTACTGCTTCTTCACGCTCTACCATCTTCTTAGCTGCTTTGATAGTCGTCGCCAGGCCACGAGTTTCCAGCTTGCTGTAGATGAATGGTTTAAACAGCTCGAGTGCCATCTTCTTAGGAAGACCACACTGGTGCAGACGCAGGTAAGGACCTACTGTGATTACAGAACGGCCTGAGTAGTCTACACGTTTACCTAGCAGGTTCTGACGGAAACGACCCTGTTTACCCTTGATCATATCAGCAAGAGATTTCAGAGGACGTTTGTTCGAACCTGTGATCGCACGACCGCGACGACCGTTATCCAGCAGCGCATCAACAGACTCTTGCAGCATACGTTTTTCGTTACGTACGATGATGTCCGGAGCAGCAAGCTCTAGCAGACGCTTCAAACGGTTGTTACGGTTGATCACACGACGGTATAGATCGTTCAGATCTGAAGTCGCAAAGCGACCACCATCCAGCGGTACCAGCGGACGCAGATCCGGCGGAAGTACCGGAAGCACAGTCAGGATCATCCACTCAGGTTTGTTACCTGATGAGACGAACGCTTCAACCAGCTTCAGACGCTTGGTAACTTTCTTGCGTTTAGTTTCAGAGTTAGTGGTATCCAGCTCTTCGCGCATCTGCTCAGCTTCCGCTTGCAGATCCATAGAGGTCAGCAGATCTTTGATCGCTTCCGCACCCATTTTCGCAGAGAACTCGTCGCCCCACTCTTCCAGGCGATCCAGGTACTCTTCTTCTGTCAGCATCTGACCACGTTCCAGGTCAGTCATACCTGGTTCTGTCACTACGTACATTTCAAAGTACAGTACGCGCTCGATATCACGTAGTGGCATGTCCATCAGCAAACCGATGCGAGACGGCAGTGATTTCAGGAACCAGATGTGAGCTACTGGTGACGCCAGTTCAATGTGGCCCATACGGTCACGACGAACTTTAGTCTGAGTAACTTCAACGCCACACTTCTCACAGATAACTCCGCGGTGTTTCAGGCGCTTATATTTACCACAAAGACATTCGTAGTCTTTTACCGGACCAAAGATACGCGCACAGAACAGACCATCGCGCTCAGGTTTGAACGTACGATAGTTGATGGTCTCAGGTTTCTTTACTTCACCAAAAGACCATGAACGAATCATGTCCGGTGAAGACAGACCGATTTTGATTGCATCAAATTCTTCGGTCTTATGCTGTGCTTTCAGAAAGTTTAATAAGTCTTTCACAATCAGCTCCTGTAAGGAGTTAAAAGGAGCTCGCCGCGTGAACTGCGAGCACCTTCCTACCAGAAAACCGGTTAGGTTCCCCATGCGGGGAACCTTAAGGTTTACTCTTCGTCTTCTAGCTCGATGTTGATACCCAGCGAGCGAATCTCTTTCAACAGTACGTTGAACGATTCTGGCATACCAGGTTCCATCGAGTGGTTTCCGTCGACGATGTTCTTATACATCTTCGTACGGCCGTTAACGTCATCCGACTTAACGGTTAGCATTTCTTGCAGGGTGTAAGCCGCACCGTATGCTTCCAGTGCCCATACTTCCATCTCACCGAAACGCTGACCACCGAACTGAGCTTTACCACCCAGCGGTTGCTGAGTAACCAGGCTGTAAGAACCGGTTGAACGAGCGTGCATCTTGTCATCAACCAGGTGGTTCAGTTTCAGCATGTACATGTAACCAACCGTTACAGGACGCTCAAACGCATCACCAGTACGACCATCAAACAGAGTCAGCTGGCCAGATTCTGGCAGATCACCCAGTTTCAGCAGTTCTTTGATCGATGCTTCGTTCGCACCGTCGAAGACTGGAGTCGCAATTGGCAGACCACTACGCAGGTTATTAACCAGCGTACGCACTTCGTCATCAGACAGCGCAGCAATATCGACAACCTGACGGGTATTACCCAGATCGTAAACCTTCTGCAGGAACTCACGCTGTTTAGCCAGCTCTTGTTGTTCCTTCAGCATCTGGTTGATCTTGTCACCGATACCTTTCGCAGCCAGACCTAAGTGAACTTCCAGGATCTGACCGATGTTCATACGCGATGGTACACCCAGCGGGTTCAGTACGATGTCAACAGGCTGACCTTTTTCATCGTATGGCATGTCTTCAACAGGGTTAATCTTAGAGATTACACCTTTGTTACCGTGACGACCCGCCATCTTATCACCCGGTTGGATGCGACGTTTCACTGCCAGGTACACTTTAACGATCTTCAGAACGCCAGGTGCAAGGTCATCACCTTGGGTGATCTTGCGACGCTTGGTTTCGAATTTCTTGTCGAAGTCAGCTTTCAGCTCGTCGTACTGTTCAGCCAGCTGTTCCAGCTGAGTTTGCAGTTCGTCGTTTTCCAGTGTCTGTTCCAGCCACTGTTTGCGCTCGATAGAATCCAGCTTCGCTTCGCTGTAACCACCGGCCAGCAGCAGTGAACGAACACGAGCCAGCAGACCGCCTTCCAGGATCTGGAATTCTTCGGTCAGGTCTTTCTTCGCTTCTTTCAGCTGCATCTGTTCGATTTCAAGCGCACGCTTGTCTTTCTCTACACCATCGCGAGTGAAGACTTGTACGTCGATAACCGTACCTGCAACCGAGTTAGGTACACGCAGAGAAGTATCTTTAACGTCAGACGCTTTTTCACCGAAGATTGCACGCAGCAGTTTCTCTTCAGGGGTCAGCTGAGTTTCACCTTTTGGTGTTACTTTACCAACCAGGATGTCGCCACCCTTCACTTCAGCACCGATGTAAACGATACCTGACTCATCCAGCTTAGACAGCGCTGCTTCACCTACGTTTGGAATATCCGCAGTGATCTCTTCCGCACCCAGCTTGGTATCACGCGCCACACAAGACAGCTCTTGAATGTGGATTGTGGTAAAGCGGTCGTCTTGAACAACACGCTCAGATACCAGGATCGAGTCCTCAAAGTTGTAACCGTTCCAAGGCATGAATGCGATACGCATGTTCTGGCCTAGTGCCAGTTCGCCAAGGTCAGTCGAAGGACCGTCTGCCAGTACGTCACCGCGAGCCACAGGTTCACCCGGCATCACACATGGACGCTGGTTGATACACGTGTTCTGGTTCGAACGGGTGTACTTAGTCAGGTTGTAGATGTCGATACCCGCTTCGCCAGGGATCAACTCTTCTTCGTTCACTTTAACCACGATACGAGAAGCATCTACAGACTGGATCATACCGCCACGTTTAGCGACTGCAGTTACACCTGAGTCTACCGCTACGTTACGTTCAATACCGGTACCAACCAGAGGCTTTTCAGCTTTCAGAGTCGGTACTGCCTGACGTTGCATGTTCGCACCCATCAATGCACGGTTCGCATCATCGTGTTCCAGGAATGGAATCAGCGATGCCGCGATCGATACAACCTGGTTGGTCGCAACGTCCATGTAGTTGATGTGTTCACGTGGGTGAAGACCAGATTCACCTTTCTGACGAGCAGTGATCAGCTCATCAGCAAAGCTAGATTCGTCAGTCAGTTTCGCGTTCGCCTGAGCGATAACGAATTGACCTTCTTCGATAGCAGACAGGTAATCCACTTCATCCGTTACGATGCCGTCAACCACACGACGGTATGGGGTTTCCAGGAAACCGTACTCGTTGCAGCGTGCGAACGCAGACAGCGAGTTGATCAGACCGATGTTTGGACCTTCAGGCGTTTCGATAGGACACAGACGACCGTAGTGGGTCACGTGTACGTCTCGAACTTCAAAACCAGCACGCTCACGAGTCAGACCACCAGGACCCAGAGCAGAAATACGACGTTTGTGCGTAACTTCTGACAGCGGGTTGTTCTGATCCATAAACTGAGACAGCTGTGAAGAACCAAAGAATTCTTTAACAGCAGCAGAAATAGGTTTCGCGTTGATCAGATCTTGTGGCATCACGTTGTCCAGATCGCCCAGGCTCAGACGTTCTTTCACTGCGCGTTCTACACGTACAAGACCAACACGGAATTGGTTCTCTGCCATTTCGCCTACTGAACGGATACGACGGTTGCCAAGGTGGTCGATATCGTCCACTTCGCCTTTACCGTTACGGATCGAGATCAGTTTCTTCATCACTTCGATGATGTCTGTTTCATCAAGAGTGCCTTGCTCACCGGCGTCTGCACGCTCGATAGAGCTGTTGAACTTCATACGGCCTACAGTAGACAGGTCGTAGCGTTCTTCAGAGAAGAATAGGCTTTCAAACAGGGCTTCAGCCGCTTCTTTCGTTGGCGGCTCGCCAGGGCGCATCATGCGGTAGATTTCTACCAGCGCCGAAATACGGTCAGTCGTGCTGTCGATACGCAGCGTTTCAGACATGAACGGACCGTGGTCTAGATCGTTCGTAAACAGAACTTCTAGCTTTTTGTAACCGGCTTGTGACAGGTTCGCCAGCGACTCCAGGCTGATTTCCTGGTTCGCACTCACGATAACTTCGCCCGTGGCTTCGTTGATGTACTCTTTCGAAGACACTTTACCTACGATGTACTCAACCGGTACTTCGATAAAGGTCACGCCATCTTTTTCAAGTTGACGGATATGGCGAGCCGTTACGCGGCGGCCTTTTTCCACATACACTTTGCCATCAGCTTCGATGTCGAACGACGCAGTTTCACCGCGCAGACGCTCTGGAACCAGCTCCATTTTCAGAGTCTGATCCTGAACTTCGAAGTTAATTTTCTCAAAGAATAGGTCTAGGATTTCTTCTGACGTCTTACCCAGCGCACGCAGAATGATCGAGGCTGGTAGTTTACGACGACGGTCAATACGAACGTACAGGTTGTCCTTCGGATCGAACTCGAAATCCAACCATGAACCGCGGTAAGGAATAACACGCGCGTTGTATAGAACTTTACCAGAAGAGTGGGTCTTACCCTTATCGCTGTCGAAGAACACGCCTGGGCTTCGGTGCAGCTGGGATACGATAACCCTCTCGGTACCATTGATTACGAAGGTACCATTCTCTGTCATGAGTGGAATTTCACCCATGTAGACTTCTTGTTCTTTAATATCTTTGACAGTACCTGCTGGCGCGTCTTTATCAAAAATCACCAGGCGCAGTTTTACGCGCAGTGGTTTTGAATAAGTTACACCACGGATTTGACATTCTTTAACGTCAAAAACTGGCTCACCAAGACGGTAGCTAACGTATTGCAGCTCTGAATTGCCGTTATAGCTCTGGATAGGAAATACAGAACGAAAAGCGGCTTCAAGTCCGTATTGTCCTTCAGGATCCTGTTCGATAAATTTTTCGAACGAATCGAGCTGGATCGATAGCAGGTATGGAATGTCCAAAACTTGTGGACGAGTACCAAAGTCCTTACGGATGCGCTTTTTCTCGGTATAAGAGTAAACCATGGGGTTCCTCAGCTCGCTGATAAGTGACCCAAACTGTCTGCATCAAAGAAGACAGTGACTAAATAGCTGTTTACTGTAGTGACGTCTCATTACGAAAGAATGAGGCGTTTTTTGCATGGATATGAAACGCTTAAACAGCGGGAAAATTCGCTCATACCCTACAGCGCAAAAAGGCCGGTGGTCAATAAACCACCAGCCATTAGCCTTACGGCTAAGAAATTAAGTAATTATTACTTAACTTCAACAGTTGCACCAGCTTCTTCAAGCTCTTTCTTCAGTGCTTCAGCTTCGTCTTTAGAAACTGCTTCTTTCAGAGGTGCTGGAGCACCGTCAACTAGAGCTTTAGCTTCTTTCAGACCTAGGCCAGTTGCGCCACGTACTGCTTTGATAACAGCAACTTTGTTTGCGCCAGCAGCAGTCAGAACAACGTCGAATTCAGTTTGCTCAGCAGCAGCTTCGCCTGCAGCAGCACCGCCAGCTACAACAGCAGCAGCAGCAGTAACACCGAATTTTTCTTCCATTGCAGTGATCAGTTCAACAACTTGCATTACAGACATTTCTGCAACTGCGTCTAGGATTTGCTCGTTAGTAATAGACATAACAATTCTCTTTTAAGTCAACAATAAGTTTATTTAGCAACCAGTAAAAAGCAAGGCTATTAAGCCGCTTCTGCTTCTTTTTGGTCGCGGACAGCAGCGATAGTGCGAACCAGCTTGCCAGCAGAAGCTTCTTTCATGCACATCATCAGACGTGCAATTGCTTCGTCGTAAGTTGGTAGCGTCGCTAGTACTTCAACGTCAGTAACTGCGCCTTCATATGCAGCCGCTTTGATCTCGAATTCTTTGTTCTCTTTAGCGAAGTCTTTGAAAAGACGCGCTGCAGCACCTGGGTGCTCGTTAGAGAAACCGATCAAAGTAGGACCTACGAATACGTCTTGAAGACATTCGTAAGCTGTGCCTTCTACTGCACGACGTGCAAGTGTGTTACGAACAACTTTCAGGTAAACACCAGCTTCACGAGCTTGTTTACGCAGAGTTGTCATCGCAGCAACTTGTACACCACGAGAGTCAGCTACAACTGCAGAAAGTGCACCACTGGCCGCTTCGTTGACTTCAGCGACAATTGCTTTTTTGTCTTGAAGATTTAAAGCCATCTTGGATTACTCCTGGTTGTTGTTACACCACTCACTATTATCACAACAGTGAGAGCTTAATAGGTGCATTCCCAGAAGAAAGGTAACTAATAAAATTAGAGCTTTCTGTCAGTTCGGGCACCATCTACGTAGGTTGCATTAAGTTATCTTTCGATAACGCCTACGGTCTTGGACGGAGACTGGGTCTTAATTCACACTGAATTCCGAAGAATTCAAAGAACCAAAGTTCAGCCCCAACCACAAATATTAGGCGCGAAATTATACACTAATTTCGCACCTAAGCAAATGCATTATGCTTGAGTGTTCAGGCTAGCCTGATCAACTGCAACACCAGCACCCATAGTAGTAGAGATGCTTACTTTCTTCAGGAAAGCGCCTTTCGCTGAAGAAGGTTTTGCTTTCTTAAGCGCAACCAGCAGAGCTTCTAGGTTCTCTTGCAGTTGGTTGCCTTCGAAAGACACCTTACCGATAGTGGTGTGGATGATGCCGTTCTTGTCGTTACGGTAACGAACCTGACCAGCTTTTGCGTTCTTAACCGCTTCAGCAACGTTAGGAGTTACAGTACCAACTTTAGGGTTTGGCATCAGGCCGCGTGGACCAAGGATAGTACCCAGTTGACCTACAACGCGCATTGCATCTGGAGATGCGATAACTACGTCGAAGTTCATCTCGCCTTTCTTAACTTGGTCAGCAAGCTCTTCCATACCTACCAGGTCAGCGCCAGCTTCTTTAGCAGCTTCAGCGTTTGCACCTTGAGTAAATACAGCAACACGTACTTCACGACCAGTACCGTGTGGCAGTACAGTTGCACCGCGAACGTTTTGGTCAGATTTACGAGCGTCGATGCCCAGGTTAACAGCAACGTCAACAGATTCTACGAATTTTGCAGTCGCCAGTTCTTTCAGAAGAGCAACCGCTTCGTTGATTTCGTACTCTTTAGTTACATCCACTTTTTCGCGGATAGTACGCATGCGCTTAGTTAGTTTTGCCATTATATTAACCCTCTACCACTAGGCCCATTGAACGAGCAGTACCCGCGATAGAACGCTTCATTGCTTCAACATCAGCACCAGTCATGTCAGCAGCTTTAGTTTCTGCGATTTCTTGGATTTGAGCGTCAGTAATGGTACCCACTTTTTCAGTGTTTGGACGACCAGAACCAGACTTGATGCCTGCTGCTTTCTTCAGAAGAACTGCTGCAGGTGGAGTCTTAGTTTCGAACGTGAAAGAACGGTCGCTGTATACAGTGATAACAACTGGGATTGGTAGACCTTTCTCAACAGATTCTGTTTTTGCGTTGAACGCTTTACAGAATTCCATGATGTTCACACCACGTTGACCTAGAGCAGGACCAACTGGTGGACTTGGGTTAGCCATACCCGCTGCAACTTGCAGCTTGATATAAGCTTCAACTTTCTTAGCCATGATATTTCCTAAATTATGGGTTCAAACGCTAACCAATCGATCAGCTCCCCGTTTACTGTCTTAATTCTACCGGCCTTTAAAACAGTTAAAGACCAATAAAAAGGCGCGAAATTATAGTCAGATTTCGCGCCTTAAACAAGCCTGTAAAGGTGTTTTTTTAATCAAGTTTCTCAACTTGACCAAATTCAAGCTCAACGGGTGTTGCACGACCGAAGATCGATACAGACACTTTCAGGCGGCTCTTCTCGTAATCCACTTCTTCAACAGTACCGTTGAAGTCAGCAAATGGACCTTCGTTAACACGTACCACTTCACCGGCTTCGAACATGGTCTTAGGACGCGGCGCTTCGCTCGCTTTCTCCAGACGGTTCAGAATCGCATCCGCTTCTTTATCAGTGATAGGTGCTGGACGATCAGAGGTACCACCAATGAAGCCCATCACACGAGGAACACTACGAACCAGGTGCCATGATTCATCATTCATGATCATTTGCACCAGCACATAGCCAGGGAAGAATTTACGCTCGCTCTTGCGGCGTTGACCCGCGCGCATCTCAACAACTTCTTCAGTTGGAACCAGAACTTCGCCGAACAGCTCTTCCATGCTATGCATTTTGATATGTTCGCGTAGCGACTGAGCGACACGACCTTCAAACCCTGAGAAGGCTTGAACTACATACCAGCGTTTTTTTGGAGCTTCACTCATGTATTAAACCCTCTATACTCCGGTTGCAAAGGCAACAAGACGAACCATAATGCCGTCAATGCCCCAAAGCACCAGAGCCATTACTATACTTACAGCTAACACGATCAACGTGGTTTGCATCGATTCCTGACGCGTTGGCCAGACAACCTTGCGAACTTCCATACGCGACTCGCGTGCAAAAATAATCGCAGCTTTACCTTTTGCGGTGGTCGCTGCTACGCCAAGCGCAGCTGCAATCAGCACAATCACACCTGCAGCGCGAATCACTACAGACAATTCACCATACAGGTAATTACCCACAACAGCAGCGGCCAGCAGAACAAAAGTGACTAGCCACTTAAACGTATCTGCAGCACTTGAGCTATCAGGAGTCTCAGCATTGTTTGCTTTCATAAACCAACCTGTCACAAGTCTTACTATAGACGACAACCGCCCCGCTGTTGCAGGGCAAATCCATTCAAAAAACACATCACGTGTTGATTGAGCGCTCAGACCAAGCACTTAGTCTTAGTCCCAGAATTCCTTGCTCGTGATCGACTAATAAATCGACACAAAAAGATACAGCGCAGAAAAAGGGCATCAAATGATGCCCTCTTTACTACTGTGTAGTCAAATCATTCTTCACTAATCGAAAGATTAAGCAAAGATTTTCGCTACAACACCAGCACCTACTGTACGGCCGCCTTCACGAATCGCGAAACGTAGACCTTCGTCCATCGCGATTGGAGCGATCAGGTCAACAATCATCTTGATGTTGTCGCCTGGCATTACCATTTCTACGCCTTCTGGCAGCTCGATGTTACCAGTTACGTCAGTTGTACGGAAGTAGAACTGTGGACGGTAGCCTTTGAAGAATGGAGTGT
>NZ_SSHN01000022.1:0-19550 GCF_004804295.1 Vibrio sp. H11
CCCTCAGGCCGTCGACGGATGCGCCGCCCGATTCAAATCCGGCCCCCGCAACCAAATTCAAGATAGTCTGCTCGTTGTGATAATCATAACCCTCAGGCCGTCGACGGATGCGCCGCCCGGTACAAACCCGGCCCCGCAACCAAATTCAAGATAGTCTGCTCGTTGTGATAATCATAACCCTCAGGTCATCGACGGATGCGCCGCTAGGTTCAAATACAGCCCGGCAAAGCAACCAAATTCAACAAAGTGAATAGAAGTTAAAGAATACTGCGACTGGTTCGCAGATTTTTTTGCTTTGAAAACAGCAAATCTGGCTTAGTCGCCAACGCTCTTTCTCTAATGCTGTGAAGCATAAACCCCCATTTAAAAAGAACACGCTGCTGTCTGGCAGGGTGGTTTTTTTACCTCAAAAAAACATTATCCAGCAAGTTTTCGTTGCTCTTTTGTCAGGAGTACACGGATTTTGTACCGTTCATTAACAGACTTATCCACAGAATAGAATTGTGGATAACTTGGTGTATAAAGTGTTTTTCAGTAGCTGGAATGGACACTTGCGGCAGGATCTTTTCTCGTGTCCCCAGTTATGTTCGACAACTGGGTTATATGTAACTTGTTGATTCTAATGGATATCTTTTGATTTTTCTCGGTTTTCTTCTGGATAAAAAACGATCATTAACTGTATTTTCGTTGATCCTAATCATTTCCTGCTGGTGTGACTAACTTTTCTGAAATTTAGAAAATGAAGTGGAGTTAAAATTTTTTCCACATTACGTATATTTGAGAACCATATCAAAGTATGTGCGTAGCGGTTGTGTCACCAGATACTACTCATGCATCCCTTGGCAGCCCTTTTTGGATTATCCGTATTAAGCGTTGATGCTTGTTATTCGTCTGTGGTAACTGTTGGTACTGTTGCGCCAGCGCCCACTCAATATGTGTATCCAGCAATTCTGAGCGGCCTTGGTGACTCTCCAGCGTGGCAATGATTCTGCCAGAGTAAGGGGCATTCCCCATGGCAACAATTAAATTACGCTGCCATTGCTCATGGCCGATACGTCTAATTGCCGAGCCTTGCATATTGCGTAGGAAGGTTTCTTCATCCCATTCAAATAGCGTGACCAGATCCGGGTCGTTAAAAATATCCCGTCGATGAAAATCGGTCTGTTCGGTCACATCGGAAAAGCGGTTCCACGGACACACCAACTGACAATCATCACAGCCATAAATTCGGTTACCCATCGCTTGGCGAAACTCGAGCGGTATCACACCGGCAAACTCAATTGTCAGATACGAAATGCAGCGTCTGGCATCAACGACCCCTTCTTCTGTAATCGCACCGGTCGGGCAGGATGTCATGCAGGCCTGGCATTTTCCGCACTCATTACTGGCTGGTGTATCAACCGGCAACGGGATATCAACCAGCAACTCACCGAGAAAGAACCATGAACCTGCGTCTTTATCCAGTATCAGTGAGTGCTTGCCGCTCCAGCCCAGTCCGGCTTTTTGCGCCAGCGGGCGCTCCAGAATAGGCGCCGAGTCCACAAACGGGCGATAACCTAACTGTCCCACGGCCTGCTCAATTTTTTCACCCAGCTTTTTTAACTGGTTGCGTACCAGCTTGTGATAGTCACGCCCCAGCGCATAGCGGCTGATATAGGCCTGGCTCGGATCATCAAGGTTACTGGCAAACTGGGCTTGTGGTGGCAGATAGTTCATTCGTGCGCTGATAACCCGAATCGTGCCTGGCAGCAGCTCGTCTGGCCGGGCTCTTAGCATGCCATGTCTTGCCATCCAGTCCATATCACCATGGTAGCCGGCATCTAGCCAGCGCTGCAGCTCCGCTTCGTGTTCACTTAGATCGACATCGCAGATCCCAACCTTGTCAAAACCGAGTTGTTTGGCCCACAGTTTGATTTGATCGGCAAGTTGATGGTAATCCATAGTCTAATGCTCGCTGCAAGGGGGGCGGGATCTTAGCGGATCTCAGTCTGTGGATCCAGCCGGATCCGGCGCTTTTGCCTCTTATCCTTTGAAGAATTTTCGGTATGCTTACAGAACAGAGCTTGTCTCTTAAATCCAACCCAGTTTACTATTCTGTTTCTTTTGATTTTTATATAGTCGATGTTCGACGTATTAGAGATATTATTCATGAGCACCAAGACTTTCACTCTTAAAGATGAGCAAGAGACGGTAAAACTCGGCACGGCGCTGGCAAATCTGTGCTCGCAACAAACCACCCTCTATCTGCACGGTGATCTAGGCGCCGGTAAAACCACGTTCAGCCGCGGTTTCATTCGCGCTCTCGGTCATCCGGGTAATGTGAAAAGCCCGACTTACACCTTGGTGGAACCGTATCAGTTAGCCGATTGGCAGGTTTATCATTTTGATCTTTACCGTCTGGCGGATCCGGAAGAGTTAGAATTCATGGGCATCCGCGACTACTTTACCGATGATGCTATTTGTCTGGTGGAATGGCCTGAGAAGGGCTACGGCATGCTGCCAACATCCGACCTGGATATTGAAATGCGTTACGATGGGCAGCAACGTCAGGCGGTGTTGACGGCCAATAATGACTATGGGCGAACTTTACTGAGTCAGTTGGAGTTATGTTGATTGTTAAACCTTCCCGTTTTTGCAGCGCCCTGATTGTCATGGCGCTGGCATTTGTTTCTGCGCTTGCGAATGCCAATGTTCTCGAAGGGGTGCGGGTCTGGCCCTCACCCGATGAAACTCGTGTCGTGATTGACGTTAAGTCTGAGGTCACCTTCAGTTACTTCACCTTAAGTGGTCCTGATCGCCTGGTGGTTGACCTGCAGCAAACCTCATCAGACACTAAATTGCCGGTATCGGTCAGCGATAGCGCAATTCTTACCAAGATACGCGCCAGTTCTCCTCCTGAGAAGTCAACCTACCGTCTGGTGCTGGAATTGAAAAAAAGCACCACGCCGCAATTGTTCAAACTGGCTCCGACACCGGGAGGGCAGTACGGTCATCGTCTGGTCATCGATCTGCCCCATGGCGATACGTCATCGACCGCGTCATCTGCTGGCAGCAGTGAGAATAAAGTCAGCCGAGATGCCTCTCAGCTGTATGGTACCGAAGATATTGTGGTGGCTATCGACGCCGGACATGGTGGCGAAGATCCGGGCTCAATTGGTCCGTCCCGTCGCTATGAAAAGGACATCACGCTGAGTGTGGCCAAGAAGCTGGCGGCGCAGATCAATGCGGTTCCGGGTATGAAGGCGGTACTGACTCGTCGCGGCGACTATTTCGTCAATCTCAACAAACGTTCAGAAATCGCCCGTAAGAACAAAGCGCACTTATTGGTGTCGGTACACGCAGACGCGTTCCGTTCGCCGCAGCCGCGTGGCGCATCGGTGTTTGTGCTTAACACCCGTCGTGCCAATACCGAGATTGCCCGTTGGGTTGAAAATCACGAGCAGCAATCAGAATTACTGGGTGGTGCCGGTGAAGTATTGTCTAAGAACAATGCCGACCGCAACGTCAGTCAGACCTTGCTTGATCTGCAGTTCAGCCATTCACAGAAAGAGGGCTACAAAGTCGCCTCCAACATTTTGCGGGAAATGGGTAAAGTGGCACACTTACATAAAAAAGACCCGGTCAACGCTAGCCTGGCAGTGTTGAAATCACCGGATATTCCTTCGGTGTTGGTAGAGACCGGTTTTATCTCTAACCCCACGGAGGAGAAGCTACTCTTCCAGCGCAGCCATCAGGACAAGCTGGCCCGGGCAATGACCAAAGCGGTGGTGCAGTATTTTGAGGATAATCCGCCGGAAGGAACACTGTTTGCCAACCGGGGTAAAAAGCAGCAGCATAAAGTGGCGCGCGGCGAATCGTTGTCGGTGATTGCCAGTAAGTACGGTACCAGCGTGGATACCCTGATGCAGGTCAACAAGCTGAAAAGCAGCAGCATTGCGGTGGGGCAGGTACTGACTATTCCGGGAGGGCAGCGTTCTCCGGTCCAGGTTCCGGTGCTGAATAATCCGGTTGAGACCGAGACGATTACCCATGAGGTGAAATCCGGTGATTACCTCGGTAAGCTTGCCGCGACCTATAAAGTATCGGTTGAGGCGATTAAGCGTGAGAATAACCTGAAGTCCGATACTCTGCGCCTGGGACAGAAGCTGAAAATTACCGTCAGTCTGAAAGATAAGCCATTGCGTAAACATAAGGTGGCGCGTGGTGAATTCCTCGGTAAAATTGCCTCACAATACAGTGTCAGCGTTCAGAGTATTCGCGATGCCAACAAGCTGCGTTCTGATCAGCTGGCGGTGGGACAGGTGCTGATTATTCCCAATAAATAACACGGGGCGTGTATGACGATTCGTATTTTGCCGGCACGTCTGGCAAACCAGATTGCCGCCGGGGAAGTGGTGGAAAGACCGGCTTCTGTGGTCAAAGAACTGGTTGAGAACAGCCTTGATTCCGGTGCTACCCGCATCGATATCGATATCGAAAAAGGCGGTGCCAAGCTGATCCGTATCCGGGATAACGGCTGCGGGATAGATAAAGATGAATTAGGGCTGGCATTGAGTCGTCACGCGACCTCTAAAATCCATACTCTGGATGATCTCGAAGCCATCATCAGCCTCGGCTTTCGTGGTGAAGCGTTGGCCAGTATCAGTTCGGTGTCACGTCTGACTATGACTTCTCGCCCGGCGACACAGGAAGAAGCCTGGTCCGCCTACAGTGAAGGCCGCGATATGGAAGTGAAGCTGCAACCGGCAGCACATCCGATCGGAACCAGTGTGGAAGTGCTGGATCTGTTTTTCAATACTCCGGCGCGGCGCAAATTCCTGCGCACCGAAAAGACCGAATTTACCCATATCGACGAGTTGCTCAAGCGTATTGCTCTGAGCCGTTTTGATGTCACCTTTAATCTGCGCCATAACGGTAAAATGATTCGCCAGTACCGGGCTGCCAAAACGGAAATTCAGCTGGAAAAGCGTATTGCTGCGGTTTGCGGTGCCTCTTTTGTGCGTCATATGCTGAAAATTGAGCTCGAACATCAGGGGCTCAGACTGCATGGCTGGATAACCACCCCAGAGGGCGCCCGTAGCCAAAGTGACTTGCAGTACTGCTATGTCAACGGACGCATGATGCGCGACAAACTCATCAATCATGCCATCCGCCAGAGTTATGAAACCAGCCTGCGTCCCGACCAGTTCGCAACTTATGTCCTGTTTATCGAAATCGATCCGCATCAAGTGGATGTTAATGTCCACCCCGCCAAGCATGAGGTGCGTTTCCATCAGGCCCGACTGGTGCATGATTTTATTTATCAGGCGCTGAGCAGCGCGTTAGCACAAAGCCAGCATATTGATGCTCCGGCCCACAGTGAAGCGGCATTCCATCAGCCCCATTCGTCGTCTCAGCCATCCCCGCCAGTGCAGCCAAGTGACCAGGCCGTGATGTCAGAGCAGGCCACGATGTCAGAACAGACGGCAGAAGAGGACAACCGGCTGGCGCAACCAGCGGTGGCTGAAGCCGGCTCATCGCCGGTGCCTCAGCATGTTTATCGTGCGGTGGAAAATACCCCGTCCTATCCGGGGCGTTCTGACTACGCCTCCGACCGCTCTTCATCAGGCGGCGAGCGCAGTCAGGTGCGTGAATCGGCGCCGCGTTCTGAGTGGCGTGAGGCCGCGTCTTCATCGGGCCGGTCGGCATCCGAGCGCGGTCCCAAACCGTCTCCCAGTGCGGCAGAGGTCAGAGCCTACCAGCGTTTAATGCAAACCCCGGACTTACCATCCGCCACATCAGAGGGCGAGCAGCCAGCTCAGCACCAGACACAGGTTCCCCATCCAGAGGAGTTGCCGCTCAGCCTCGAACAGCTCGGCAAAGCGGTTGCTGTGGTGGAAGGCGAGTATCTGCTGATGACGTCTCTGCAGGGGTGTGTATTGTTGTCACTGGCCAAAGCGGCCTGGCTGCGCAGCCGTGGTCAGCTTGAACCGCAGCAAGAGTCACTCAGGAGTCAGCCGCTGTTGGTACCGCTGGCACTGAAAATTTCCCCGCAGGAAGCCGCGGCGCTGCCGCATTATCAGCCTCTGCTCAGCCGGTTTGGTATTGAGCTTAAAGCGCGCAATGGCACTTCTTTGATGGTGATGGGGGTGCCGCAACCATTAAGGCAGCAAAATCTGCAAAACTTACTGCCAGATCTGTTATCTTACGTCACCCAAATTTACGAGCAGGCAGCGGATGAGTTAACCCTCGGCGCTCTGGCGGATTGGCTGGCTGATTATGTGGCAGACCGCGAAGCGGACTACACTTTGTCGCAGGCCATCCAATTGATAGCAGAGATTGAGCAGTTGTGGCAGGGAACCCTTCCCTTACACGACAGGCAGTTTGTCCGGCCTGTGGATTTTTCCGCGACCATTGCAGCATTGAAGTCATGAGTGAACAATTACCTTTAGCCCTGTTTTTAATGGGGCCGACCGCCTCCGGTAAAACCGATCTGGCGATTCGCCTGCGCCAGAAATTCCCGGTCGAGATCATCAGTGTCGATTCCGCTTTGATTTATAAAGGCATGGATATCGGCACCGCCAAGCCGGAGCCGTCTGAACTGGCACTGGCGCCGCATCGTCTGATCGATATTCTCGATCCGAGCGAGGCTTACTCAGCAGCTGATTTTCGTCGCGATGCCCTGCGTGAAATGCAGGCGATTGCCGATCAGGGCAAAATCCCGCTACTGGTGGGCGGTACTATGCTGTATTACAAAGCGCTGCTGGAAGGTTTATCGCCTCTGCCGGCGGCGAATCCTGATATTCGTCAGCAGATCGATGACGAGGCCAAACAGTTTGGCTGGGCTCATCTGCATCAGCAGTTGCAAGACATTGATCCCGTTTCTGCGCAGCGAATTCATCCAAATGATCCACAAAGATTGTCTCGGGCATTGGAAGTTTACCGGATTTCAGGTAAAACTCTTACTGAACTGACTCAAACTAAAGGTGAGGCATTGCCTTTCCGGGTTAAGCAGTTCGCTATAGCTCCCAAGGAAAGGGCTGAACTTCATCGTCGAATTGAACTCCGATTTGAAAAGATGGTCGAAGCCGGGTTTGAACAAGAAGTCAGAGCGCTGTATCAGCGTGATGATCTTCACCCGGATCTGCCATCCATTCGTTGTGTCGGTTATCGACAGATGTGGGATTACTTAGACGGGAACGGTACTCTGGATGAAGCGATTTTTCGCGGAATCTGCGCCACTCGTCAATTGGCCAAGCGTCAGATCACCTGGTTACGCAGCTGGAATGATTTAACTTGGTTAGATAGCGAAAACGTTGAACAAGCATTGGAAACTCTCTCAAATGCCATAGCATCTGATTGAATTAGCTGTGTATAATGTGATCGCTTTTGCGTAGATGTACCCTGTAAAGGATCCGTTACTTGTTTTTGGCGCATCTGCCCCAATCATAGGTAACAACGGGGTGATTTTATTCGTTTAGCTCAGATGCGAAGGCCGCACAGAAGTCCGTGCACCGCTAGCTAAATAACTACAACAAAATACAAAATAAGGAAAATAAAATGGCTAAGGGGCAATCTCTACAAGACCCATTCTTGAATGCACTACGTCGCGAGCGTATCCCAGTATCAATTTACTTGGTAAACGGCATTAAACTGCAAGGCCAGATTGAATCATTTGATCAGTTTGTGATCCTATTGAAAAACACAGTAAACCAAATGGTTTACAAGCACGCGATTTCAACAGTAGTACCTGCTCGTCCTGTGAGCCATCACAGCGGTGAACGTCCTGCTAATGAGCGTGGTGCTGATAAGTCAGAAGACTAATTCTTCTGCGTGTATATTACTATCGATTAAGGAGTTGGTAGCTTGTTTGACCGTTATGAAGCCGGTGAGCGAGCCGTACTTGTTCATATCAACTTCACGCAAGAGGGTGAGTGGGAAGATCTCAGCGAATGCCAGATGCTGGTCTCTTCTGCTGGAGTATCGACGCTGCAGGTTGTGACCGGCAGCCGACAATCTCCTCACCCTAAATATTATGTCGGTGAGGGCAAAGCCCAGGAAATCGCACAAGCCGTTCAGATGACCGGCGCGGATGTGGTGATTTTCAACCATGCCCTTTCTCCTGCCCAAGAACGTAACCTCGAACATCTCTGCCAGTGTCGGGTGATTGACCGTACCGGTCTGATCCTGGATATCTTTGCACAGCGTGCCCGTACCCATGAAGGTAAACTACAAGTTGAATTGGCGCAGCTGCGTCATATCTCAACGCGCCTGATTCGTGGTTGGACGCACCTGGAGCGGCAGAAAGGGGGTATCGGTTTACGTGGGCCGGGGGAAACTCAGCTGGAAACCGACCGTCGTTTATTGCGTGAACGTATCAAAGCGATTCTGCGCCGTTTAGACCGAGTGGCTAAACAGCGTGAACAAGGTCGACGGGCTCGTAACCGGGCAGAAATTCCGACTGTTTCTCTGGTCGGCTATACAAACGCAGGCAAATCGACACTGTTTAACCGCATTACCGCGGCAGATGTCTACGCCGCAGACCAGTTATTTGCGACGCTGGATCCTACCCTGCGTAAAATTGACCTGGCGGATGTCGGACCGGCGATTCTGGCTGACACGGTAGGTTTTATTCGTCACTTACCCCACGATTTAGTGGCGGCATTTAAAGCAACGTTACAAGAAACTCAGGAAGCTGACATTTTGTTACATGTTGTCGATGCCAGTGATGACCGTTTTCGTGAGAATATCCAAGCTGTTGATATTGTACTGACAGAGATTGAGGCGAATGAAATCCCGACTCTGCTGGTGATGAACAAAATAGATAATCTGGATGGACAGCAACCTCGTATAGAGAGAGATGACGAAGGCGTACCGAGAACGGTATGGCTCTCGGCTATGGAAGGTCAGGGGCTGGATCTGCTATTTGCAGCACTGACCGAGCGTTTGGCCAGTCAGATAGTCGAGCACCGCCTGTGCATTCCGCCGCAACATCAGGGCAGAATCCGTAGTACATTCTTCCAAATGAAGTGTATACAGGACGAAGAGTATGATCAGGAAGGCAATTTACTGATCACAGTTCGTATGCAGCAGGTGGATTGGTCTAGACTAGAGAAAAGAGAAGAGGCAGTTTTACGTGACTTTATAGTTACTTAAAGGACTGCTAAAGTATAACGTCATATCAAATGATGGAGCTTTCTAATGGCGTGGAATGAGCCCGGTAATAACAACGGCAACAACGGCCGCGATAATGACCCTTGGGGTAACAATAATCGCGGCGGTAAAGGTGGCCGTGAACAAGGTCCGCCAGATTTAGACGAAGTCTTTAACAAGCTGAGTCAGAAACTGGGGGGCAAGTTTGGTAAGCGAGGCGGAGGGAAAGGACCGTCTTTCTCTGGTGGTAGCGCAATTGGCTTTGGTGTCATTGCTGTTATAGCGATCGCTATCTGGTTCTTTGCTGGCTTCTACACAATTGGTGAAGCTGAGCGTGGCGTGGTGTTACGTCTGGGTAAATACGATCGTATCGTTGATCCGGGCCTGAACTGGCGTCCGCGTTTTATCGATGAAGTGACTCCGGTTAACGTGCAGGCGATCCGTTCACTGCGTGCATCAGGTCTCATGCTGACCAAAGATGAAAACGTGGTGACGGTTTCGATGGACGTTCAGTACCGTATCGCTGACCCGTACAAGTACCTGTACAAGGTGACCAATGCGGATGACAGCCTGCGTCAGGCCACCGACTCTGCACTGCGTGCGGTAATCGGTGACTCGCTGATGGACAGCATCCTGACCAGTGGTCGTCAACAGATTCGTCAGTACACTCAGGAAACACTGAATCAAATCATCGATAACTACGACATGGGCCTGATTCTGGTCGATGTCAACTTCCAGTCTGCCCGTCCGCCGGAGCAGGTAAAAGACGCGTTTGATGACGCGATTGCCGCGCGAGAAGATGAAGAGCGTTTCATCCGTGAAGCAGAAGCGTACAAAAACGAAATTTTGCCTAAAGCAACCGGTCGTGCTGAGCGTCTGAAGAAAGAAGCACAAGGTTACAATGAGCGCATCGTCAACGAAGCTCTGGGTCAGGTAGCGCAGTTCGAGAAACTGTTACCGGAATACCAGGCGGCGCCACAAGTTACCCGTGATCGTCTCTACCTGGATGCGATGCAGGAAGTGTACAGTAATACATCTAAAGTGCTGGTGGATTCAGACTCAAGCGGCAACCTGCTGTACCTGCCAATTGATAAGCTGGCAGGTCAGGAAGGTGAGCAGACCAAACGTCAGACCAAATCTTCGTCGGCTTACGACAAGATCGAACTGGAATCACAGCGTACTGAAACGCCAAGTGAAGACCAATCTCGTTCAACCAGCACACGTCAAGGGAGATACTAAGAATGCGTAAGTTGATGATCCCTGTCGTTGTTGTTGTTCTGGCACTGCTGCTGATGGCGATGTTCGTGATCCCTGAAGGGGAACGCGGTATCGTAATCCGCTTTGGTCGTGTCCTGAAAGACAACAACGAAATCGCCCGTATTTACGAGCCGGGTCTGCATTTCAAGATGCCACTATTTGACCGTGTGAAGACTCTTGATGCACGTATCCAGACCATGGACGGCCGTTCTGACCGTTTCGTGACCTCGGAGAAAAAAGACGTCATCATTGATTCGTACGTGAAATGGCGTATTGATGACTTTGGTCAGTACTACCTGGCAACCGGTGGCGGTAACGCTCTGACGGCAGAAGCGTTGCTGGAACGTAAAGTAACCGACGTATTGCGTTCAGAAATCGGTGCGCGTGAAATCAAACAAATCGTTTCCGGTCCGCGCAACAGCGACGTGCTGCCAGACAGTCCGGATTCCGAGGTGGTAACCACTGAAGCGGCCAAGCAGGCTCTGGAAATCGATGGTCAGCGTGACCAAATCATGGAAAACGTGCTGGCGGATACACGGACCAGCGCGATGAAAGATTTGGGTGTGCGTGTGGTTGACTTCCGGATGAAGAAAATCAACCTGCCGGATGAAATCAGTGAATCGATTTACCGTCGTATGCGTGCTGAACGTGAGTCGGTTGCTCGTAAGCACCGTTCGCAAGGTCGTGAAAAAGCAGAAGTGATTCGCGCTCAGGCAGAGCTGGAAGTGGCAACAATTCTGGCCGAAGCGGATAAAACCGCGCGCGTGACCCGTGGTGACGCGGATGCGAATGCAGCCAAAATCTATGCGGATACTTACAACAAAGATCCGGAGTTCTTCGGTTTCCTGCGTTCACTGCAGGCGTATGAGAAATCATTCAGTAATAAGAGCGATATTCTGGTTCTGGATCCGAAGAGCGACTTCTTCAAATACATGAACAATGCGAAGGGAACGGGCTCTGCTCAGTAATCGCTTGATAGTATACCAAGGCTCCGTCACGGAGCCTTTTTTTCGTCTGTACTGACCGGGCTTATCGGATTGTTGGCATAGACAGAATGTTGAGCGAATACGCTCGGGAGAGAAAGAAAATGCCGGATTCACTCTGGATTGCCTTTGGCCTGGTCTTGATTGCCGAAGGGTTGGGGCCGTTAATCTCGCCTAATGGGTGGCGGCAAATGGTCGCTCAGCTGAGTCAGCAGCCGGATACCCAACTGCGCCGGATAGGCGGTTGCCTGGTGGTCACCGGTGCGGTGATTGCCTACTGGTTTATTCGCTGAGCTGCGGCGAATTGAGCGAAGGAATAGAGCGATGGAACTGGCCGATATGAACCCGCAGCCAGCAACGGCATCGCAGGCGCCGGCTCAGATTCAGGCCGCCCTGAGCTGCTGGTGTCAAGGCTCAGAGCGACGAGATAAAAACGGATGCAGCGCCTGACTCAATAATGAGGCGGCGGCGTTTCCTGCGCCGGGTCGGCCAGGTTGGAGGTATCCATATTCTTAACTTTACCCACCACGTATTTCATCTGATCCTGCATCTTAGTGATCAGCAGTTGTTGCTGGCTTAGGGCCTCGTTCAGTTCGTCAATGGTCTGCTCCTGAAACGCTAATTTACATTCCAGGTCATCAATACGCTGTAGCAGCTGTTGCGTGGTGTTGTCTTGCATGATTAATCGAGTTTCCAGGCTTGGGCTATCCCAGCAGACGTGGCCGATATGACCCGCTGCTGTGCATCAAAAGCCGCATCATACACTACTGCGCGTGGCGGGCGGGCATCTTTTCGAGGTTCTGCTTCGAAGGTGGCGGACTTTTTGCCACTCTTGGTATCCCACACTTCGATGCGGCTGGATGGCGTGCCGGTCACCAGTTTTGAACCGTCATCGGAAAAGCGTGCGCTAGAAAAAATCAGCTGACGCGAGAAGCTGCGCAGCGCTGAGCGCTTTTGACCACTTTCCAGATCCCAGATGAAAGACTGGTTACCGCCGTCTGAGGTAAAGGCCAGTTTCCCATCGCGCTGTAGTGCGACCCGATTGACCCTTTGTTCGTGTTCAAACTTACGCAGAATTTGTCCGCTTTGGGTATCCCACAGGTAAGCAGCGTAATCATTGCCGCCGGTCAGCGCGTAGCGTCCGTTAGGGGCCAGCGCGACAGAATTAACTTTTTCTTGGTGGGCAAGGAACTCCAGGCGCCGCCCGCTGACTAAATCGACGTAAATGGCTTTGCCATTGGATAATCCGAGCAGCACCTGTTCGCCGTTACTGGCGATATCCACTGCGCGGATTTGACCATCAGAGATGGACCAGAGACCTTCGGCTTGTGTCCAGCCAAGGTCCCAGACGGCGAAATTGTCCTGGGTCGCGGTGATCGCAAAGCGGCCGTTATCTGAGATGCGGATCAGCGATACTGTGCTGGCCTGCGGGTCCTGAGCCCCGAGTTCTGCCAGTTGCTTGCGCTCGGTGAGATCCCAGAACACCAATTGGTGTTGTTTGGAATAGACGAGGGCGAAGCGACCGTCTCTGCTGAGCCCGAAACTGGTGGACCCTTCCGGCTCCAGCTCCCAGCGTTCGGCTTCCTGGTTAGAGAAAAAGCAGCCATTTAACATCGCTATGACAACAAGCAGCAGGATGGAATGAGAAATTATTCGCATCAAATCTAATTATCCGTCTAGTGTGTAAAGACAATCTGAATACATAAAGCTATATTGGTACAACTCTGTGTTGCGCACCAGCTTGAAACCAAGTTTTGTGCACAATAACAAAAGGTTTGCCTCGAAATTGGAGAATTCAATGAAATCACTTTTGAAAGTGTCGCTACTTGCCGCAACCGTTATGCTGGCCGTAGGTTGTCAGGAAGATGCACCGAAAACGGAAGGTGCGGCACCTGCCGCTGAACAGTCAGCCGCTGCGAAAACGGTGAACCTGCAGTCAGAAGACGATAAAGCAGCGTACGCCATCGGTGTTTCGTTTGCTAACTACCTGAGCAACAGTATTGAAAAGCCGGCTGAAATCGGAATCAACCTCAACAAGGATCTGGTTCTGGAAGGTATTCAGCACGTATTTGCCGGTAAAGCAGAAATGACTGAAGAAGAGACGCGTGCCGCGCTGGAAAGCCTGGACAAACGTGTTGCAGAGAAAATGAAAGCTCAGGCTGAAGAGAAAGCCGCCACCAACAAGAAGGCTGGTGATGACTTCCGTGCTGATTTTGAAAAACAGGATGGTGTGAAGAAGACTGACTCGGGTCTGCTGTACCAGGTGATGACTCCGGGTGAAGGCGAAACGCCAAAAGAAACGGACACCGTACAAGTGCACTACAAAGGCACACTGATCGACGGTACTCAGTTCGACAGCTCTTACGATCGCGGTGAACCGGCAACATTCCCGCTCAACCGTGTGATCCCGGGCTGGACTGAAGGCGTGCAACTGATGAAAGTGGGTGCCAAGTACAAGTTCGTTATCCCGCCAGAACTGGCGTACGGCGAGCAGGACACGCCAACGATTCCGGCTAACTCAACTTTGGTGTTTGAAGTTGAGCTGCTGAAGATCGATAACGGCGATGCCGACGCAAAAGCGAAAAGCGCGCAGTAAGCCGCACTGAGTAAGTAATCGGAGGGCCTGACTTGTTCAGGCCCTTTTTTTGTACGCCGGGTACATAAGTTGTTCTAAATCACTTGTTGGCAAGATAGCTGAGTATTCGGTTAAAATTTTCTGATAAACTTACATCAATTTGTTGATTTTTCGTTCTAGGGTCAAAGTACAGTGACAACGACAGAAAACCTTAATGCCGATATGTTACTTGAAATGGAATCCGTGCATGTCAAACCATTTACGGACCATGACAAAGTCATTCTGCGCTCATATGAAGCGGTCGTGGATGGGATAGCCAGCCTGATTGGGCCATTTTGTGAAATCGTTCTGCATTCGCTGGAAGATCTGAACACCTCGGCGGTCAAAATTGCCAATGGTGAAAATACCGGGCGTCAGGTCGGCTCGCCGATCACCGATCTGGCGCTGAAAATGCTGCGCGACATCGAGGGCTCGGAGCGCAATTTTTCGCGTTCTTACTTTACCCGCGCCAAAGGCGGCGTGCTGATGAAGTCGATCACGATTGCGATCCGCAATGACGAAAACCGCGTCATTGGTCTGCTGTGTATCAACGTCAACCTCGACGCTCCGTTTTCGCAGGTGCTGCACTCGTTTATGCCGACCCAGGAAGCGGAAGCGGCCGCCTCATCGGTCAACTTCGCCAGTGACGTTGAGGAGTTGGTGGATCAGACCGTAGAGCGCACCATTGAAGAGATCAATGCTGACAAATCGGTGTCGAACAACACCAAGAACCGTCAGATTGTGATGGCGCTGTTTGATAAAGGTATTTTTGATATTAAAGATGCGATTAACCGCGTTGCGGATCGCCTCAACATCTCTAAGCACACCGTCTATCTGTATATCCGTCAGCGCAAGACTGAGGACGACGAGAAGTGAGCACTGAAAACCAGACTCTGACTTTTACCTTGCTGGTTAATGGCTCGGTGTACGGTACCCAGTCGGCGCGCAACGCTTACCTGTTTGCCAGCCGGGTGATTGCCAAGGGCCACACTCTGCGCAGCGTATTCTTTTATCAGGACGGAGTGCAGAATGGCTCGGCATTGACCGCACCGGCTAACGATGAATTTGATCTGGTTGCCGCATGGCAGCGCCTGGCGGCAGAACATAATGTACGCCTCGAGACTTGCGTGGCTGCTGCGCTGCGCCGCGGTGTGCTCAGCCCAGCTGAAGCCGAGCAGCACCAGTTGCCTGCCTCGAATCTGGCCGCACCGTTCGAACAGACCGGGCTTGGTAGTCTGGCAGAAGCATTATTGGCACAAGACAGGGTGGTACAGTTTTGAATAAAGTCGCGTTTGTATTTCATTCCGCGCCGCATGCCGTCAGTGCCGGTCGGGAAGGGTTGGATGCTTTGCTGGCGGCCTCGGCTTATAGCGAAGATCTGGCGGTATTTTTTATTGGTGAAGGGGTGTTGCAACTGGTCGCGGGTCAGGAGCCGGGTGCAGTATTGAGCCGCGATTACATCAGTGCATTTAAACTGCTCGATTTGTATGACATCGAACAGCGTTATACCTGCGCGCACAGCCTCACTGAATGGGGCCTGCGCAGTGAGGATCTGGTGGTCGGGACTAAGCCGCTGGAGCCGCAGGCGATTGCGACGCTGTGGCAACGCTTTGATCAGATTGTGACGTTTTAGGACATCGTATGCTGCATATTGTAAAAAACCCTCAGCAACTGGCGCTGGTCAGCCGCTACCTGCTTAGCCAGGATGCTCTGTTGCTGGTTGAGAATGCCGTGTATGCGGCGAGTCAGGTCAGTCCGTTTTATTCCCATCTTCCGACGGCTGTTCCTGTGTATGCACTGCAAGAGGATCTGCAAGCGCGCGGATGGCTCGCACACTGTCCCCCACTGGTTGAGGTTATCGATATGGATGGTTGGGTGGATGCCACAGTAAAATACGGTAAATCAATTACTTGGTAATAAGCACTGCGGGGTGTACGTTCGGGTGTCCACCCCACTTGCGCCAACCGGCAAAAAAGATCTGTATATTTCTTGACACACTTCCCACTGCTGCATAGAATTTTGCGTCCCTAATTGCGCTAAGTGCAATAGGGATAGATTTTTCACAAAGCTTACTTTTTAGTAAATTTCAGGAGCTAGCTAATGGCAACTATTAACCAGTTGGTACGCAAGCCACGTGTAAAGCAAGTTGCGAAAAACAACGTGCCTGCACTAGAAGCGTGCCCACAAAAACGTGGTGTATGTACTCGTGTATATACTACTACACCTAAAAAACCTAACTCAGCACTACGTAAAGTATGTCGTGTTCGCCTGACTAACGGTTTTGAAGTGACTTCATACATCGGTGGTGAAGGCCACAACCTGCAAGAGCACAGCGTTGTTCTGATCCGTGGCGGTCGTGTTAAAGACCTTCCGGGTGTTCGTTACCACACTGTACGTGGTGCGCTTGACTGTTCAGGCGTTAACGATCGTAAACAAGCTCGTTCTAAGTACGGTGTGAAACGTCCTAAGTCTTAATGCGTCTTTTTTATAAAGAAAGCGTTAAGTAAGGCCAAACACTTATTTTCAATTTTAATTTTTTGAAAAAACTGAAAAGTTTTGGATAAAACCTGAAGAAGACAACGGAGAATATTCCATGCCACGTCGTCGCGTTATTGGTCAGCGTAAGATCCTTCCAGATCCAAAGTTCAAATCTGAACTGCTGGCAAAATTCGTTAACATCCTTATGGTTGACGGTAAAAAATCTACTGCAGAGAAAATTGTTTACACTGCACTAGACTCTATGGCTGAGAAATCTGGTAAAGATCACTTAGCTGTATTTGAAGAAGCTCTTGAAAACGTTCGCCCAGCGGTAGAGGTTAAATCTCGCCGTGTTGGTGGTTCAACTTACCAGGTTCCTGTAGAAGTACGTCCGGTTCGCCGTAACGCACTTGCTATGCGTTGGTTGGTTGAAGCTGCGCGTAAGCGTGGTGAAAAATCTATGGCTGCACGCCTAGCTGCTGAAATGCTAGACGCGTCAGAAAACAAAGGTACTGCTGTTAAGAAACGTGAAGACGTTCACCGTATGGCAGAAGCGAACAAAGCGTTTGCTCATTACCGCTGGTAATACCTTCTGTGCTGCGAGGTTCTCTCGCAGCACATTTCTAAATTCTAAGGTTAACCTTAGTAAGAGGATACAATCGTGGCTCGTAAAACTCCTATTGAGCGCTACCGCAACATCGGTATCTGTGCTCACGTAGATGCAGGAAAAACTACCACTACTGAGCGTATTCTGTTCTACACTGGCCTTTCTCACAAAATCGGCGAAGTTCACGATGGTGCTGCCACCATGGACTGGATGGAGCAAGAGCAAGAGCGTGGTATCACAATCACCTCCGCTGCGACTACCACCTTCTGGCGTGGTATGGAAGCTCAATTCGACGATCATCGCATCAACATCATTGACACCCCGGGACACGTTGACTTCACAATCGAAGTAGAGCGTTCTCTTCGTGTACTTGACGGTGCTGTCGTTGTGTTCTGTGGCTCCTCAGGTGTTGAACCTCAGTCTGAAACTGTATGGCGTCAAGCAGATAAATATCATGTTCCACGCATGGTGTTTGTTAACAAGATGGACCGTGCGGGTGCAGATTTCTTACGCGTTGTAGACCAAATTAAAAACCGTCTTGGTGCGAACCCGGTTCCTATCCAACTGAACATTGGTGCGGAAGACGAGTTCAAAGGTGTCATCGACCTTATCAAGATGAAATCCATCAACTGGAATGAAGCCGATCAAGGCATGACCTTCACTTACGAAGACATTCCAGCCGACATGTTAGAGCTTGCTGAAGAGTGGCGTACTCACCTGGTTGAGGCTGCGGCAGAAGCGAACGATGAGTTGATGGATAAATACCTTGAAGAAGGTGAGCTGAGCGAAGCTGAAATCAAGCAAGGCCTGCGCCTGCGTACACTAAATAACGAAATTGTACTGGCCACTTGTGGTAGTGCATTTAAGAACAAAGGTGTACAAGCCGTATTGGATGCTGTGGTTGAGTATCTGCCATCACCGACTGAAGTTCCTTCAATCAAAGGTATTGATGATGACGAGAAAGAAGTTGAGCGTCACGCTGACGACAGCGAACCTTTCTCGGCTCTGGCGTTTAAGATCGCAACCGACCCATTCGTGGGCACGCTGACCTTTATTCGTGTTTATTCTGGTGTTGTGAACTCAGGTGATGCTGTTTACAACTCAGTGAAACAGAAGAAAGAGCGTTTCGGTCGTATCGTTCAGATGCACTCCAACAAACGTGAAGAAATCAAAGAAGTTCGCGCTGGTGATATTGCTGCGGCAATCGGTCTGAAAGACGTAACCACAGGTGATACCCTGTGTGATCCGAATCATAAAGTGATTCTGGAGCGCATGGAATTCCCGACTCCGGTTATTCAGATCGCGGTAGAACCTCGTTCTAAAGCCGATCAGGAAAAAATGGGTATTGCGCTGGGTAAACTGGCTGCAGAAGACCCGTCATTCCGCGTGGAAACCGATGATGAAACCGGTCAGACTCTGATCTCGGGTATGGGTGAACTTCACCTCGACATCATCGTTGACCGCATGAAGCGTGAATTCAACGTAGACTGTAACGTGGGTAAACCTCAGGTTGCATACCGCGAAACCATTCTTGGTAAAGCGGAAGTGGAAGGTAAGTTTGTTCGTCAGTCAGGTGGTCGTGGTCAATATGGTCATGTCTGGCTGAAAGTCGAACCTTCCGAACCTGGCGAAGGCTTTGTCTTCGTCGACGAAATCGTGGGTGGTGCGATTCCTAAGGAATTCATCGGCCCGGTAGCGAAAGGTATCGAGGAACAAATGAACAACGGTGTGTTGGCCGGCTATCCAGTACTGGATGTTAAGGCAACACTTTACGATGGTTCATTCCACGATGTCGACTCGAGTGAGATGGCGTTTAAGATCGCCGGCTCCATGGCATTCAAGAAAGGTGCGCTTGCAGCGAATCCGGTTATTCTTGAGCCGATGATGAAAGTCGAAGTAACCACTCCGGAAGACTGGATGGGTGATGTAGTCGGTGACCTTAACCGTCGCCGCGGCATCATCGAAGGTATGGATGATGGCCCGGCGGGTCTGAAAATTATCCGTGCCCGCGTCCCACTGTCTGCGATGTTTGGTTACGCGACTGATTTGCGTTCTGCAACCCAAGGTCGTGCTTCTTACTCCATGGAGTTTAAAGAGTACGCCGAGGTGCCAAAAAACATTGCTGATGCAATTGTGGCAGAACGCGGTTAGTTGTTATTTGATTAATGACGTATCTATTGCGCTGACGGACGTTGGCGCATAAAATAGCAATTTCTGGCGCGCCCTGAGTGTACGTTACTCAAGGTGAATCATAACTAGGAAGGAACACGATCGTGTCTAAAGAAAAATTTGAACGTACGAAACCGCACGTAAACGTTGGTACTATCGGCCACGTTGACCACGGTAAAACAACTCTAACCGCAGCTATCTGTACTACACTGTCAAAAGTGTACGGTGGTTCAGCTCGTGACTTCGCGTCAATCGACAACGCTCCAGAAGAGCGTGAGCGTGGTATCACGATCTCTACTTCACACGTAGA
>NZ_SSHN01000023.1:0-16989 GCF_004804295.1 Vibrio sp. H11
ACACTCCATTCTTCAAAGGCTACCGTCCACAGTTCTACTTCCGTACAACTGACGTAACTGGTAACATCGAGCTGCCAGAAGGCGTAGAAATGGTAATGCCAGGCGACAACATCAAGATGGTTGTTGAGCTGATCGCTCCAATCGCGATGGACGAAGGTCTACGTTTCGCGATTCGTGAAGGCGGCCGTACAGTAGGTGCTGGTGTTGTAGCTAAGATCTTCGCTTAATCGCGAAACTTAGTGCGCATATCGCATTAGAAAAGGGAAGCTTCGGCTTCCCTTTTTGCTTTTTATCGATCGAGTTTGAGCCTTATAGCCATTCGGTTATAAGAAAATTCCTGCCTTAGTTTTTCGTTCGAGATAACTTCTTTTCTAAAACAAAGTGTTACTAAGATAACTGTCATTATTGCGGCAGCTAACTATTTTTTCCCTCAAATTTCACCGGTTTTTTATAACTAATCGATCTTAGCTCGTGCCTGAAAATGGCTAGTAATAAGAATGATTCTCTTTTATATTGCCATTAATGATGAATGAGAGGTGAAGTATGTACGTTTGTTTGTGCCATGGTGTCTCTGACAAAAAGATTAAGAAGTTAGCCCTTGAACAGGGCGTCACGGATATTCGTGGAATCAAACGCTGTACCGCTCTCGGCTCTCAATGCGGAAAATGTGTGAGGCAGGCAAAAGAGATTCTCGGCGAAATTATTCCGGTTCAATACCAACAGGCCAGTTAGTATTAGTTAATACTTAACTTGCTGACTTTTTTGACACTCTCTCATTTGGTTCTACAGTTAAAAGAGCCAAAGAGGAGGGCTTTGTCATGAAAGGTGATCCAATCATCATCCAACACCTGAATAAAATTCTCGGCAATGAACTGGTTGCCATCAATCAATACTTTCTCCACGCCCGTATGTATAAAGACTGGGGCCTGAAACACCTCGCTGATAAGGAGTATCACGAGTCTATCGACGAGATGAAACACGCGGATCATCTGATTGAACGTATCTTATTTCTGGAAGGCATCCCCAACTTGCAGGATCTGGGTAAACTCATGATCGGCGAGGAGACCAAAGAGATGCTCGAATGCGACCTGAAACTGGAAATGGCCGCGATACCGGACTTACGTGATGCGATTGCTTATGCAGAAGATATTCGTGATTACGTCTCCCGTGATCTGTTCCAGGATATTCTGGAAGACGAAGAAGAACATGTCGACTGGCTGGAAACCCAGCTTGGTCTGATTGAAATGACGGGCGTTGAAAACTATCTGCAAGCCCAGTTTGTCGATGAAGACTAATGGTTTATCTTTACAGGGTTTGGGCGCTGTCCCGGACCCTGAATTCCACACTGTGAGACCCACACATTTCCCTTGCTAAAGCTGCTGTCTTTCTGTACTATCTCCGCTCCTAAATTCTCGGTCAATTTTCATTAGTTCCTTGCTTCCTCTGGACGACCGGGCCAACTCTGGAAGCTGAATAATCCGTAAGGAGCAATTCGATGCGTCATTACGAAATCGTATTCATGGTGCACCCTGATCAAAGCGAGCAAGTTGCTGGCATGATCGAGCGTTACACTGGTCTTATCACTGAAGCGAACGGTACTGTACACCGTCTAGAAGACTGGGGCCGCCGTCAACTGGCTTACCCAATCAACAAGCTTCACAAAGCTCACTACGTTCTGATGAACGTTGAAGCTGACCAAGCTGTTATCGATGAACTGGAAACTGCTTTCCGTTTCAACGACGCAGTTCTGCGTAACATGATCATGCGTACTAAAGCGCCTGTAACTGAAGCGTCTATCATGCTGAAAGCGAAAGAAGAGCGTGCTCCTCGTCGCGAAGATCGTGAAGAAGCTAAATCAGAAGCAGCTGAGTAATTTCCTTTATGACCAATCGAATGGAGTTGAGTGGCTCAGTCGCGAAACCTCCGATTCGAAGCAAGAGCCCGTCGGGTGTTGAACATTGCCGTTTCTGGCTTGAACATCGCTCTACAGTGCTTGAAGCCGACCTGCCGAGGCAAGTGTATTGCCGCATGCCAGTGGTGGTCAGCGGGCAAAGGTCAAAAGCGTTAACTCAACATTTAGTACAAGGCAGCACCATTCAGGTGAGCGGGTTTGTCGCTTACCAGACCGGCCGGAATGGCGTCGGTAAAGTGGTGCTTCATGCCGACAACATTATCCAAATTTAGATCAGGAGATAGCCCATGGCTCGTTTCTTCCGTCGTCGTAAATTCTGCCGTTTTACTGCAGAAGGCGTACAAGAGATTGATTACAAAGACGTAGCAACTCTTAAGAACTACATCACTGAAGCTGGTAAAATCGTACCTAGCCGTATCACTGGTACCAGTGCTAAGTACCAGCGTCAGCTAGCTCGTGCAATCAAACGTGCTCGCTACCTAGCTCTACTGCCATACACTGACAAACATCAGTAATTGGCACCGTTTATTAAGAAAGAGGATTAAGCAATGCAAGTTATTCTACTTGATAAAATCGGTAACCTAGGTGGTCTTGGCGATACAGTTAGCGTTAAATCTGGTTACGCTCGTAACTTCCTTATCCCACAAGGTAAGGCTGTAATGGCAACTAAAGCTAACGTTGAAATGTTTGAAGGCCGTCGTGCTGAACTTGAAGCGAAAGTTGCTGAGCAACTGGCTGCTGCACAAGCTCGTGCTGACCAAGTTGAAGCTCTGGAAGCGGTAGTTATCGCATCTAAAGCTGGTGACGAAGGTAAACTGTTCGGTTCTATCGGTACTCGTGACATCGCTGATGCAATCACTGCAGCAGGCGTTGCAGTTTCTAAGAGCGAAGTTCGCCTACCTGAAGGCGCTCTGCGCAACACTGGTGAATTCGAAGTTAGCGTTCAACTTCACTCTGAAGTTTTCGCAACTGTGAATCTGCAGGTTGTTGCTGAGTAATTTCAGCTGACAGACGAATTAAAAACACCAGCCTCGGCTGGTGTTTTTTTATGTCTGTAATCCGTGCTCCGGGCCTTAGAACCTCAGAACAGGAAGATCAGGTTGACCGACAACACGCTGTCGGCCTTGCTCAGTCCTTCCGGCACCTTGGTGTGATACTGGCGCGACTGGTTGATCTTGAGAGCGATATCTTCGGTGATGTTATTAATGACACTCAGCTCGGAATCGAGCCGGGTATTGCTTTCACCGTTGATAAGGTTCAGGTCTGCCGCCAGCTTAAGTGATTTGAATACCTGCCATTCTGCCTTGATGTTGCTGCGGAAGATAGGCTCCTTCACTTTATTCGGGAACACCACATCGTCACTGTCGATTTCATCCAGGTTCGGTTTTTGATAGCGATAACCGGGGCCGGCTTCGAGCTCAATCAGCAGATCTTCGGTATTGGTCAGCTGATAACCCATACCGGCCGACCAGGTGTAATCGGTAAAGTAGGCACTGTAGCGTGAATCAATCCCTTTAAAGCTGCCGTACAGATAGGATTTCGGGCCTAACTTGTAGTCGGTCTGCAGCGCATAGTTGGACTGGCGTTTGTCCTCTTTACCATTTTTATTCAGCCGGTAAAAACGCCACTCACCGTTGGTCCGGTGACGCCCTTCGATATATTCACCTTTGATGCGGGTATTGAGCGACTCCGAATCGGTATTGCCGGTATGGGACTGGTAGCCAAATTCTACCTGGCTGGTCCAGTGGGAAGGCACCTGAATCTCGCTTTCACTCTCAGGTTCTTCCTGTGCGAATACACAGTAACTGGTCATCAGGCCAAGACTAAGAAGCCAAATTCTGGACACGCAGTACCTCAAAAAACGGGTGGATAAATTGCATAATAAGTTTGTCTCGTCGGGCGTGGGTCATGTGACCGTTAATTCTGTTTTCGCAGCCCATAAACTTTCTCTTGGGTGATTATAAATTGTGTATAATGGTCGGTCATTAAAGAGTTACCGAGTGAAGTCATGGCTGATCCCCGAACAGATAATCGAAACCGCAAATCTTCCGATGCCCAGGTGGAAGCGATCAAAGCACCGCCGCATTCCTTAGAAGCCGAGCAGTCCGTGATCGGCGGCTTATTGCTGGATAACGAACGTTGGGACACGGTCTCAGAGCGGGTTGTTACTCACGACTTTTACAGCCGGCCCCATCGCCTGATTTTCGATGGCGTGAAATCTATTCTGGAAGCGAGCAAACCTCTCGATCTGATCACGCTGTCCGAATTTCTTGAACAGCGTGAGCAGCTGGAAGATGTCGGTGGCTTTGCCTATTTGGCTGACCTGGCCAAGAATACGCCGAGTGCGGCCAACATTAATGCTTACGCCGAAATTGTCGCTGAACGCGCGCTGGTTCGCAACCTTATTGGTGTGGCGAATGAAATTGCTGATGCCGGTTATGATCCGCAGGGGCGCAGCTCGGAAGATCTGCTCGACCTGGCAGAGAGTAAAGTGTTTGCTATCGCTGAAGCGCGTACCAGTGAGAACGAAGGGCCACAGAATGTTGACAACATTCTGGAAAAGACCCTGGAGCGGATTGAGCTGTTGTACAAAACGCCGCAGGATGGTGTGACCGGGGTCGATACCGGTTTTACCGACCTCAACAAGAAAACCGCCGGTCTGCAGGGCTCGGATCTCATCATTGTGGCGGCACGTCCGTCGATGGGTAAAACCACCTTCGCGATGAACTTGTGTGAAAACGCGGCCATGGAGCAGGAAAAGCCAGTATTGATCTTCTCGCTGGAGATGCCAGCCGAACAGATCATGATGCGTATGCTGGCTTCATTATCACGGGTTGATCAAACCAAGATTCGTACCGGTCAGCTTGATGATGAGGATTGGGCACGTATTTCTTCTACCATGGGGATCCTAATGGAGAAGAAAAACATGTACATCGATGACAGCTCGGGTCTGACACCAACCGAAGTGCGTTCCCGTGCACGCCGTATTGCACGTGAACACGGCGGCTTGTCGCTTATCATGGTCGACTACCTGCAGCTGATGCGTGTACCGGCGCTGTCTGATAACCGGACACTGGAAATTGCTGAGATTTCACGCTCGCTGAAAGCGCTGGCCAAAGAGCTTAATGTACCTGTGGTCGCACTGTCACAGTTGAACCGCTCGCTCGAGCAACGGGCCGATAAACGTCCGGTTAACTCGGACTTGCGTGAATCCGGCTCAATCGAGCAGGATGCCGACTTGATCATGTTCATCTATCGCGATGAAGTGTATCACCCGGACAGCGCGCTGAAAGGCACCGCTGAAATCATCATCGGTAAGCAGCGTAACGGCCCTATCGGTTCGGTACGTCTCACCTTCCAGGGCCAGTATTCGCGTTTTGACAACTACGCGGGGCCGGCCTTTGACGATGATGAGTAAGGGTATGAGCTATACCCAGGCGGCCACCGCCCATATTAATCTGGCTGCGCTGCGCCATAACTTGCAGCGTATCCAGCAGCAGGCGCCGCACAGCCGCTTAATTGCAGTGGTGAAAGCCAATGGCTACGGTCATGGTTTATGCCCGGTTGCTGAGCATGCACAAGGAGCCGATGCGTTTGGCGTCGCCCGGATGGAAGAAGCGCTGCAGCTGCGCGCCAGTGGTGCCACCAAACCTATTTTGCTGCTGGAAGGGTTTTATCTGCCCGCCGATTTGCCATTACTGGTCGCACACAATATTCAGACTGCGCTGCACTGCGAAGAGCAGTTACAAGCGCTGGAAACTGCCACTCTGGATAAACCGGTCGTGGTGTGGCTCAAAATCGACAGCGGCATGCACCGCCTTGGCGTGCGCCCTGAACAGTGCGCGGGATTTATTGAGCGTCTGCAACGCTGTGCCAATGTGGCGCAACCGGTGCGCTTTATGAGCCATTTTGGCTGTGCCGATGAACTGGACAGCCCGGTTACTCACGAACAAATCAAACAGTTTCAGGCCGTCACTCTCGGTCTGCCGGGTGAGCGCTCGATGGCGGCTTCGGCCGGATTACTCGCCTGGCCACGCAGCCAGATGGACTGGGTTCGTCCGGGTATCATTATGTATGGTGTGTCGCCGTTTGCCGACCAGACCGGATCAGAGCTGGGTTACCAGCCGGTGATGACGATGAAATCGCGGCTGATCGCGGTGCGTGACGTCAAAGAGGGTGAAAGTGTCGGTTATGGCGGACACTGGACCGCGCTGCGCGATACCCGGATTGGTGTGATCGCTATGGGGTATGGCGATGGTTATCCGCGCATGGCGCCAAACGGTACGCCGGTGCTGGTCAATGGACGTATCGTGCCGTTGGCGGGGCGGGTGTCTATGGATATGCTGTGTGTTGACTTAGGCCCGCATGGCAGCGAAAAAGTCGGCGATGAAGCCATTTTATGGGGCGACGGCCTGCCGGTCGAGCATGTCGCACGCCATGTCGGAACTCTCGGCTATGAGCTGGTCACTAAGCTGACCGCCCGGGTGGTGATGTCTTATAGCGAAGCAGGCCTTTAGGCCTGTTTTTTTATTGGCGCTCAATAGCTGAAGGCGCGATGACATTTTTCTCTGCACACCCTGGCTCTCCCTTATTCGCCCTGCAGCGTCGCAATCAGACGGCGCGGCCCACCATGATCCCTGTGCTCCCCGAGGTAAATGCCTTGCCATGTTCCTAAAGCTAACCGGCCGTTGCTGATTGGCAGCGTGATACTGGATCCGAGCAGGGATGCTTTGATGTGAGCCGGCATGTCGTCATCCCCTTCATAGGTATGCACGTAGTAGGCAGCCCGCTCCGGAACAAAGTGGTTAAAGTGCTGTTCCATATCGGAGCGTACGGTCGGATCGGCGTTTTCATTGATGGTCAGGCTGGCTGAGGTATGCTGGATAAACAGATGTAGTAAACCGACAGATAACTCACGCAACTGCGGCAATTGTTGTTCAATTTCATCAGTGATCAGATGAAAGCCGCGCGGGTATGCGCGTAGTTGAATTTTCTGTTGTGCCCACATAAGGGTCTCTCCATAATCTATTTGGCAAACGGTGCTAGAAACGCTATGGTGGCGCCACTTGATTGCAATACAATATTTAAATATCAGGCAATAGTTAAACACTAGGTAATAGTTAAACACTAGGTGTTTACGTGACTTAACTCAATGCGGGTAGCGCACAGCTGAGTCATAATTGTGCATTGAAAATTTATTACATTTTTAAGCGGCAATCCGCACCCAATTTTATCATTTTCTTTTTGCTCAATCGGGGATTCTGCATTCTTGGCGCCAGTGGCTAAGATTAGTGGAATAAAACCAAAGTAACATCGGGATAGATACCATGTTGAAAAATATCAATCCAACGCAAACACAAGCTTGGAAAGCACTGACTGCACACTTTGAATCTGCACAGGATATGGACCTCAAATCATTGTTCGCACAGGACAGTGAGCGTTTCGCCAACTACTCTACACGTTTTGGCGCTGACATTCTGGTTGACTACTCTAAGAACCTGGTCAACCAAGAGACTATGAAGCACTTGCTGGCTCTGGCAGAAGAGACAGACGTTAAAGGCGCGATTGAAGCCATGTTCAGCGGTGAAGCGATCAACCAGACTGAAGGTCGTTCAGTGCTGCACACGGCACTGCGTAACCGCAGCAATAACCCGGTGATGTCTGGCGGTCAGGATGTCATGCCTGCAGTCAACGCTGTGCTGGAGAAAATGAAAGGTTTCTCTGAGCGCATCATCGGTGGTGAGTGGAAAGGCTTCACTGGCAAAGCCATCACTGACGTCGTGAACATCGGTATCGGTGGTTCGGATCTGGGGCCTTATATGGTGACAGAAGCGCTGACGCCATACAAAAATCATCTGACTATGCATTTTGTGTCGAACGTTGATGGTACTCACATCGCAGAAACACTGAAGAAAGTGAACCCGGAAACTACGCTGTTCCTGGTGGCATCGAAAACCTTCACCACTCAGGAAACCATGACTAACGCGCATTCAGCCCGTGACTGGTTCCTGGCGTCTGCCGGTGATGAAGCGCATGTTGCAAAACACTTTGCGGCACTGTCAACCAACGCTCAGGCTGTGGCAGAGTTTGGTATCGATACTGACAACATGTTTGAATTCTGGGACTGGGTGGGCGGTCGTTACTCACTATGGTCAGCGATTGGTCTGTCGATCATCCTGTCTATCGGCTACGACAACTTTGTTGAGCTGCTGAGCGGTGCGCATGAAATGGACCAACACTTTGTTGAGACTCCGTTTGAAAGCAATATTCCGGTTATCCTGGCGCTGATTGGCCTGTGGTACAACAATTTCCACGGCGCGGAATCAGAAGCAATTCTGCCATACGATCAGTACATGCACCGTTTCGCGGCTTACTTCCAGCAAGGTAACATGGAATCAAACGGTAAGTACGTTGACCGTAACGGCAACCCGGTGACTTACCAGACGGGGCCTATTATCTGGGGTGAACCAGGTACTAACGGCCAGCACGCGTTCTACCAGTTGATTCACCAGGGTACCAAACTGATTCCTTGTGACTTTATCGCGCCAGCGCAGACTCACAATGCCGTTAGCGACCATCATCAAAAACTGATGTCGAATTTCTTCGCTCAGACTGAAGCATTGGCATTTGGTAAGTCAGCTGAGACAGTGAAAGCTGAGCTGCTAAAAGCGGGCAAATCAGAGCAGGAAGCGGCAGAGCTGGTTCCATTCAAAGTGTTTGAAGGTAACCGTCCGACCAACTCGATTCTGGTCAAACAGATCAACCCGCGTACGCTGGGTAACCTGATTGCGATGTACGAGCACAAAATCTTCGTACAAGGCGTGATCTGGAATATCTTCACCTTTGACCAATGGGGGGTAGAACTGGGTAAACAACTGGCTAACCAAATCCTGCCGGAACTGGCAGACGATGCGGCAATCAGCTCACACGACAGTTCAACCAACGGTCTGATCAATGCGTTTAAAGCGTTTCGCGCTTAACCATTAATGCTTCGGGCCAAGTGCCCGAAGCATGCAGATTCAGAAACGACTCAGGTTCTGAAGTCACAGACACAAAAAAGCGGATGCCGGTGCATCCGCTTTTTCTATGTATGAATACCGCCAGGGATTATTCGAAACAGATCTCGATAAAAGCGTTACCCCACTGGGAAGCAAACGGCATGATGATGATGGAGCCTTCGCACTTGTGGCGAATGGTGTGACCACGGCCGGATACCACCACAGGCGTGGCCATATCAAAATCAAAGCCGCTTTCTGCCAGAATGCGTTTTGCACCACCGGTAACCATGTTGGTGATTTCACCCACCATATCGGTCACTTCTTCGTTCAACCCGTTTGGCCTTTCGCCCAGCATGTTCTGCATGATCTCCAGTGCCAGACTCTCATCGAAGGTGATCGACATTGAGCCACGAGTCTGCTGCCCGATCATGCCAATCAAACCGGACACATCACCGCGGGCGATCTCATCTTTTTTCAGACGAGGTTTCTGGGGCTTCAGCTCTAGTGAAGCCATCGTTTTTAAAACGTTCAACAAAGACGCTAAAAACGGGTTTACAAATTCAGCGCGCATAACCTTCTTCTATTGTTTCATTCTTATTTTGAGGAACACGATTGACACACGCCATGTGATTCAATCACATGATTATCAATCTTAAAGCCGTGTTTCTCCGCGTTGTCTGCCAGTAAGGCTATCAGACTATCATCTTGCAGTTCAATGACGTTGCCACACTGGTCACAAATCAACAGTTGCGAGAAATGCTTGTGGGCATTGCAGGAACAGCAGGAAATAAAACTGTTAGTGGATTCCACCCGATGAATGAAACCTTGCTCCATCAGAAAGTCCAGTGCCCGATAAACGGTTGGTGGTTTGGCTTGTGGTTCACTCTGTTTGAGGTCTTCCAGTAACTCATAGGCACTGGATGCCTTTTTGCTGGCACAAATCAGTTCAAAGACCCGTTTGCGCTGCGTTGTGAGCCTGACACCTCGTGCGGCACATATTTCTTCAATCTGTTGGGTAAGCTTAGTATCCAAATTTATCACCATAATTGCCGGACTGTAGTAATCATATACTATTTCCGAATGAAGATCGTTTCCTCATCAATAAAACCGGCTTTTTCAACCACTAACAAGGATATCTCGTCAGATAAGCGCTAACTTACCTTATTTGTTCACAAAACGATACCTCGAACAACGGTTGGCGAGATAAACAGAAGCGATTACAATGCCAAGCTTTGTTTTGGTCACCCGGTGACCGAATGCTTTAGACCGAAAACGGGGATGTTAGACCAATGACTCACTCATGCCGGCTGTCTGTGGCGCCAATGTTAGATTGGACCGATCGCCACTGCCGTTATTTCCATCGTTTGCTCTCATCGCAAACCTTACTTTATACCGAAATGGTAACCACAGGTGCGATCATCCATGGAAAGGGTGACTTTTTGGCCTACAACCAGGAAGAGCATCCGCTTGCCCTGCAGTTGGGCGGCTCTAACCCGGCGGATCTGGCGCGCTGTGCCAAACTGGCCGAAGAGCGCGGCTACGATGAGGTTAACCTCAATGTCGGTTGTCCGTCTGACCGGGTGCAGAACGGCCGCTTTGGTGCCTGCCTGATGGCAGAACCTGAGCTGGTTGCCGAATGTGTTGCAGCCATGAAAGCTGAGGTCAATATTCCGGTGACGGTGAAAACCCGCATCGGTATCGACGATCTCGACTCTTATGAATTCCTGACCCGCTTTGTGACTCTGGTTTCTGAGCAGGGCGGTTGTGAGCAGTTTACTATTCACGCCCGTAAGGCGTGGCTGAGTGGTCTGAGTCCGAAAGAGAACCGAGAGATCCCGCCGCTCGATTACCCGCGTGCTTACCAGCTTAAGCAGGATTTTCCGCATCTGACTATCGCTATCAATGGTGGCGTTAAGTCACTGCAGGAGGCGCAACTGCACCTCGAGCATCTGGACGGGGTGATGATTGGCCGCGAAGCGTATCAGAGTCCTTATATTCTGGCGGAAGTTGACCAGCAGCTCTTTGGCCTCGAACAGCCAGTCAAGAAGCGCTCTGAGATTGTGCACGAGATGTATCCGTACATTGAGCGGCAGTTGTCGCAGGGCGCGTATCTGGGCCACATCACCCGCCACATGTTGGGCCTGTTCCAGAGTATGCCGGGTGCCCGCCAGTGGCGTCGTCACATCAGTGAAAATGCGCACAAACCGGGCGCGGGCATTGAAGTGGTCGAGCAGGCGCTGGCCAAAATCCCATACCAGGATCTCGGTGTGTAAAATTCACCGCTAACTGGTATTTTTGACCAAATGACCAAGCCATGTGAGTTAACTCATGTGGCTTTTTTATTGCCTCACGGTTAGTTATCAGTGGGTTAGCCTGTTTGATTTTCTGGCCTGTAATCTGCAACACTTTCAGCATGAGAGTTGTACATTGTCAGTACAGCACATGATGGGTAACGCAAGAGGCGCAGAGAAGCATTATGATGGAATTGATTGTACTGACCGTATTTGTGGTCGGCTTACTGGTCAGCGGGCTGACCATGATGGGCGTGCTGGTGGCCGCTGGTGCGGCGGCAGTGACTATGCTGCTGCTTAGTGTGCTCGGCATCGCGCTTAAGTTATTGCCTTGGATCATTGTGATTGGTCTGGCGGTACTGGCCTACCGTTATTACTGCCGGGACACTGGCCGTAATGCGCAATACAGGAACTGGCGCCGCTGAGCAGAGCGTGGTCGTCATCAACCTTCTGTATCGGCCGATTCGCATTCTGATGGAAATCGTCCATGCTTAATAACGAAGGATCGGCAATATAGTGAGAATGGCGATGACTATCACGGAACTGAGAAACCTATACCGCGCAAAGATGCTGGTAGAAGCGATCATCGAGCCTTATTCAGATGAAGGAGAATGGATAGTGGAGTTCCGCCATCAGGAAGGCGGTTTCTTATTACTGACCGGCCCTAATGGTGAGGAGTGCCACTACGGCGACCTGGATCAAGCCTCCAAATCCGCCATGGCGGTCGGCTTTAAACAGGTAAGGGTGGAAGCCAGATAAGGGCACTTAAGTGCTAAGGGTGAAATTTTATCCTCCTTACTTCCAAAAAGTTATAAAACATGCTCATCTATTCTTTCTTGTTATTAAGAGGAGTGGTTAATCTATCGTCACGCAATGAATAAGGAAGTCGTGACAATGTCTTCAGGAAACACCATACCAAAAGAACTAGCTGGGTTGGCAAGCCCACTAAACGACTCGCAGCTCAACCAGCTGCAACAAACGATTTCACAACTCTCACCTCATCAGATGGCTTGGGTGAGCGGTTATTTTTGGGGATTAAGCCAGACTCAGGGGGCTGTAGCTCCTCTGACTCAGGCCGCCGCACTGACGGCAGCAAAACCAGCTGGTAAGCTGAGCATCATCTATGCTTCGCAGACCGGTAACGCCAAAGGCGTCGCGGAACTGTTAGAACAGGAAGCGCAGGCAGCCGGTGTTGCGGTACAGCTGTTTGATGCCAGCGACTACAAAGGCAAAGATCTGGCGAAAGAAACGCACGTGATCTTTGTTGCCTCGACCAACGGCGAAGGCGAAGCACCAGACAACGCTCTGGAGCTGCATGAGTTCCTGCAATCGAAGAAAGCGCCAAAACTGCCAAATCTGCAGTACGGTGTGATTGGTCTGGGTGACTCCAGCTATGAATTCTTCTGCCAAACCGGTAAAGACTTTGATGCCTTCCTGGAAAAACTGGGTGCACAACGTTTCATCGACCGTGTTGACTGCGACGTGGATTACGATGCACCGGCAGCGGAATGGCGTGCTAAAGCACTGGAAGTGGTCAAAGAAGCGCTGGCAAACAGCCAAGCGGAAGTGGTTCAGCTTCCGATTGGTCAGGCTGCTGGTCACCATTCTCAGTACAACAAACAAAATCCATACACAGCGACGCTGCTCACCAGCCAGAAAATTACTGGTCGTGATTCAGGCAAAGATGTCCGTCACATTGAAATTGATCTGGCGGAATCTGGCATGTCATATCAGCCGGGTGATGCACTGGGCGTGTGGTATGAAAACTGTCCTGAACTGGCCAATGCTGTACTGGCAGCGGCTGGTCTGTCTGGGGTCGAAAGTGTTGAAATCGATGGCGAAAGCTTGTCGGTGCACAGTGCTCTGGTCAGCAAATTTGAAATCACCACTTCTAACCCACAGTTTGTCACTAAATTTGCTGAACTGTCCGGCAGTGAAAAACTGCAGCAGCTGGTGGAAGACAAAGACAAGTTACGTGAGTACTCAGCCAACACCCAGATCCTGGATGTGCTGCTGGAGAAGAAAACCAAACTGTCGGCTGAGCAGCTGATCTCTCTGCTGCGTCGTCTGACTCCGCGTCTGTACTCAATCGCCTCCAGCCAGACTGAAGTGGATGAAGAAGTCCACCTGACCGTCGGTATCGTTGAGTACGATGTAGATGGCCAGCCTCGTCAGGGTGGCGCGTCAGGCTTCCTTGGTCAGCGTCTGGAAGAAGGCGAAGAAGTGAAAGTGTTCATTGAACACAACAATAACTTCAAACTGCCTCAGGATGACGCAACCCCGGTGATCATGATTGGTCCGGGGACCGGTATCGCGCCGTTCCGCAGTTTCGTCCAGGAACGTGATAACCGTGGCGCATCAGGTAAAAACTGGCTGTTCTTTGGTGATCGCACCTTTACTCAGGACTTCCTGTATCAGGTGGAATGGCAGAAATATCTCAAGTCTGGCGCTCTGCACCGTCTGGATGTGGCATTCAGCCGTGATCAGAATGAAAAAGTGTATGTACAGCATCGTGTTCTGGAACAGGCCAAGCAAGTATGGCAATGGCTGCAAGATGGCGCTTATGTCTACATCTGTGGTGATGCAACCCGTATGGCAAAAGATGTACACGAAGCTTTAGTCACAGTCGCTGAGCAACAAGGCGGTCTGTCACGTGAGAAAGCAGAAGAGTATTTCAACGACCTACGCAAAGCCAAACGTTACCAGAGAGATGTGTACTAATGAGCCATAAAATTGAAAACAACACTCAGGAAGTACTGGGCGAAGTACTGGGTAAACTTTCTGACAACGAGCGTCTGAAGCGCGAAAGTAATTTCCTGCGCGGCACTATTGAAGCTGATCTGCAGGATCGCATCACCGGTGGTTTCACTGCAGATAACTTCCAGCTGATCCGTTTCCACGGTATGTACCAGCAGGATGACCGTGATATTCGTAACGAACGTACCAAACAGAAACTGGAACCACTGCATAACGTGATGCTGCGTGCCCGTATGCCGGGCGGCATCATCCAGCCGAAGCAATGGCTGGCGATCGACAAGTTTGCCACTGAGCACACTATGTACGGCAGCATCCGTCTGACCACCCGTCAGACCTTCCAGTTCCACGGTGTACTAAAGCCAAACATTAAGCTGATGCACCAGACGCTGAACAGCATTGGTATCGATTCAATCGCAACCGCGGGTGACGTAAACCGTAACGTACTATGTACTTCAAACCCGGTAGAGTCTGAACTGCATCAGGAAGCGTACGAGTGGGCGAAGAAAATCAGTGAGCATCTGCTGCCGAAAACCCGCGCTTACGCAGAAATCTGGCTGGATGGCGAAAAAGTTGAAACCACAGATGAAGAACCAATCCTGGGTAGCAACTACTTACCACGTAAATTCAAAACCACAGTGGTTATCCCGCCGCACAACGACATCGACGTGCATGCCAACGATCTGAACTTCGTTGCGATTGCCGATAACGGCAAACTGGTTGGTTTTAACGTGCTGGTGGGCGGTGGCCTGGCAATGACGCATGGTGATACATCGACTTACCCGCGTCGTGCCGATGACTTTGGCTTTATCCCGCTGGATAAAACTCTGGATGTCGCAGCAGCCGTTGTTACCACTCAGCGTGACTGGGGTAACCGTTCTAACCGTAAGAACGCGAAAACCAAATACACTCTGGACCGCGTTGGTGTGGATGTATTTAAAGCCGAAGTGGAAAAACGTGCTGGGGTAACATTCGCTGACAGCCGTCCATATGAGTTCACCGACCGTGGTGACCGTATTGGTTGGGTTGAAGGTATTGATGGGAAACATCACCTGGCGCTGTTTATCGAAAACGGCCGTCTGCTCGATTATCCGGGTAAACCGCTCAAAACCGGTGTCGCTGAAATCGCGAAGATTCACCAGGGCGATTTCCGTATGACCGCAAACCAGAACCTGATTATTGCGGGTGTTCCGGCAGAGCAGAAAGCGGAAATCGAAGCCATTGCGGTAGCGCATGGCCTGATGGACAGCACTGTCAGCGAGCAGCGTAAGAACTCAATGGCGTGTGTGGCATTCCCGACGTGTCCGCTGGCGATGGCAGAAGCAGAACGTTTCCTGCCTGGCTTCGTGACGGATGTGGAAGGCATTCTGGAAAAACACCAACTGCCAAAAGAAGACAACATTATTCTGCGAGTTACGGGTTGTCCGAATGGTTGTGGCCGAGCCATGCTGGCTGAAATCGGTCTGGTAGGTAAAGCACCAGGTCGTTACAACCTGCACCTTGGCGGTAACCGCGCGGGTACCCGTGTTCCTAAAATGTATAAAGAGAACATCACTGATAAACAAATCCTGGAAGAGATCGATCAACTGGTAGGACGCTGGGCAACTGAGCGTCAGGATGGCGAAGCCTTTGGTGACTTCACTATTCGTACCGGTATTATCCAGGAAGTGGTGGTCTCCAAGAGGGATTTTTATGCCTGAGACCGTAACTACTCCGAATCTGACGGAGTTGTTAACCCTGACTAAGGTGCAGCAAACGCTGCACCTGGCAGAGATTAACGCTTATCTGGAAACATTAACTGCTCAGGACCGCGTTGCGTGGGCACTGGATAACCTGCAGGGAACCCATGCGGTTTCTTCCAGTTTTGGTATCCAGGCTGCTGTGATGCTGCACCTGGTAACTTCGGTGAAGAAAGATGTCCCGGTTGTTTTGACCGATACCGGCTATCTGTTTCCTGAGACGTATCAGTTTATTGACCAGTTGACTGAGCGCCTGGGCCTGAACCTGAAAATTTACTCGGCCGAATTATCGCCTGCATGGCAGGAAGCGCGCTTTGGTAAATTATGGGAACAAGGCGTGACCGGCATTGAACAGTACAACAAACTGAACAAAGTCGAGCCAATGCGCCGAGCTCTGAACGAGTTGGAAGTGGGGACCTGGTTCTCTGGTCTGCGTCGTGAACAATCTAAGTCACGTGCAACCTTGCCTATTCTTGCCATCCAAAATGGTGTGTTTAAGTTCTTACCAGTCATCGACTGGACTAATAAAGACGTGCACTACTATTTAGAGGAACACAATCTGCCATACCATCCGTTATGGGAGCAGGGGTACCTTTCAGTGGGTGATACCCATACCACACGTAAGTGGGAACCGGGTATGAGTGAAGAAGAAACCCGTTTCTTTGGTTTGAAACGAGAGTGTGGTCTTCACGAAGATACACCACCTGAACAGGATGGTTCGGGTATTTAATCCGAAACAGATAAAAAAAGCCGCGTCAGCGGCTTTTTTTATCTTAGTTGTTTTGTCTTTTCTGCCTGGCTTACCTCCCATAAAGGTATAACTCTGTGGATAAGTTGTTGCCAAGTTTGGGGTAAAAATGGATAAATAAGGCTTTGAGTGTTAAATCGCCACTTAAGCGTTATTTTTGCATTTTTTTGAAATATCGCTTGCCAACGGGAAGCAACTCTCTATAATGCCGCCTCACTGACACGGCAGACGCCGCAAGGCTTCAGCGCTGGTCAGTGAGGTGAAAAGCTTCTGAGAAATAAATTTGAAAAAGTGTTTGACTCTTCAAATTAACTCGCTAGAATGCACCTCCGCTTTGAGAAGAAAGTTTCGAAAGGCAACGCTCTTTAACAATATAAACCTATCAATCTGTGTGGGCACTCGTTGATGATAATCGAAGATGATTCTAGAGAATCAACTTAGGTATCAATGAACTGAGTGACCAAATTTGAATGAGCAATCATTCGAGCACAGTCAATTCATTACCATTCTGTTGGAATGGTAATAGCTTTGAATTACTAAGGTAATT
>NZ_SSHN01000024.1:0-15307 GCF_004804295.1 Vibrio sp. H11
GCCGCGGCCATCGCCCGCGCCAAAGCGCGTAAAGCAGCCCAGCAGGCGCAAGAAGCGACTGACGCTGAGCCAGAATCGGACAGCGCTGAAGAGGATCCGAAAAAGGCCGCCGTCGCCGCTGCCATCGCCCGCGCCAAAGCGCGTAAAGCAGCCCAGCAGGCGCAAGAAGCGACTGACACTAAGCCCGAATCGGACCTCGCTGAAGAGGATCCGAAAAAGGCCGCCGTCGCCGCCGCAATTGCCCGTGCCAAAGCGCGTAAAGCAGCGCAACAGGCACAAAATAGTGAACCGAATTCTGAGGAGAATAACTAGTGGGCTTTTTTATTGCCAGCTCCCCACATGCGCGTGTTAAGCGTAGCACCGCTGATATGATGAAATGGGTTGCCCTGTGCGCTCTGCCAGGTTTACTGGCGCAAAGTTATTTCTTTGGTTTTGGTACCCTGATTCAACTGACTTTTGCCATCATCATTGCCCTGTTGCTCGAAGCCGGGGTGATGCTGCTGCGCAAGCGACCGGCCTCATTTGCACTGCGTGACTACAGCGCTGTCGTCACGGCCTGGCTGTTGGCGGTTGCGATTCCGCCCTTATCCCCTTGGTGGATAGTGGTGATAGGCCTGATTTTTGCGATTCTGATCGGTAAGCACTTGTACGGCGGCCTGGGGCAGAACCCGTTTAACCCGGCCATGGTTGCTTACGTGGTCCTGCTGATCTCGTTTCCGGTTCAGATGACCAGTTGGCTGGCTCCGGGTGAACTGACGGCGGAACCTGTATCTCTGCTCAACTCGTTCTCTCTGATCTTTACCGGTTTTAATGTTGACGGCCTGTCGCTGCAGCAGATCCGGACCGGCATTGACGGCGTCACCATGGCCACACCGCTTGATTCGCTGAAAACGTCGCTGCGAGCCGGACACACAATGGCAGAAGCGATGGCGCAACCTCAGTTCAGCGGCCTGGCCGGTGTGGGCTGGGAATGGGTCAACCTGGCGTATCTGGCCGGCGGCCTGGCGCTGCTGAAACTCAGAGTCATCAACTGGCATATTCCTTTTTCTTACCTTGGTGGCCTGCTGGTGGCCAGCGTATTGATGATGTTGCTGGCACCCGGCACGACGGCATCACCTATGATGCATATGTTATCCGGTGCAACCATGCTCGGTGCGTTTTTCATTGCTACCGACCCGGTGACGGCGTCAACCACCACCAGAGGTCGCCTGATTTACGGTGCCTTTATCGGCGTGATGGTATTTATTATCCGCAGTTGGGGCGGTTTCCCTGACGGTGTCGCATTCGCAGTATTACTGGCCAACATGTGCGTGCCGCTGATCGACTACTACAGCAAACCACGTACCTACGGACATTAAGGAAGCGCACTATGTTATCTGCAATTCGCAAAAATGGCCTGATCCTGGCAGCCTTTGCCTGTGCATCAACTGGCGTAGTAGCCTTGACCAGCTATCTGACCCAGGATCAGATTAAAGCGCAGGAAAATGCCCAGTTACTGTCGGTTCTGAATCAGGTGGTACCCAAGCGCTTACATGATAATGAACTGTCTCAGGCCTGTACCCTGGTCCGCGATCCGCTGCTCGGAACCGATCAGGCAATGCCGGTTTACCTGGCCAGCCGCAATGGTCAACCAACCGCGCTGGCGATTGAGTCCATCGCTCCGGACGGCTATAACGGTGCGATTAAAATTATCGTTGGTATCCAGAATGACGGCACCATAACCGGAACCCGTGTACTGGCACATCAGGAGACTCCGGGCCTCGGTGACAAAATTGATCTGCGTATTACCGACTGGATTCTCAACTTCAGCGGGAAAAAAGTCACCGCCGATAATCAGGCTGACTGGCGCGTACGTAAAGACGGCGGCCAGTTTGACCAGTTCACCGGCGCGACCATTACACCGCGGGCTGTGGTTAAAGCCGTGAAACAGACCGTACAGTTCGTCAATCAGAATCGTGCTCAGATTCAGGCGCAACCATTAAACTGCGGAGAATAAGACGATGAGTGACCATAAAACTCTGATCAAAAATGGCATGTGGAATAACAACCCGGCGTTGGTGCAGCTACTGGGCTTGTGTCCGCTGCTGGCGGTCTCTTCAACCGTGACTAACGCGCTGGGACTAGGCATTGCAACCCTGCTGGTGCTGGTTGGCTCAAACGTGACCGTCTCGCTGGTGCGTGATTATGTGCCGAAAGAGGTTCGTATCCCGGTCTTCGTGATGATCATTGCGTCCTTGGTAACCTGTGTTCAACTGTTGATGAACGCCTATGCCCATGGCCTGTACCTGTCACTGGGTATCTTTATCCCGCTCATCGTCACCAACTGTATCATTATCGGCCGAGCTGAAGCCTTCGCGTCAAAAAATAATGTACTGCCTTCAGCCCAGGACGGATTCTGGATGGGACTGGGCATGACCTCGGTTCTGGTGGTTCTGGGTACGCTGCGCGAAGTGATCGGTCAGGGTACCCTGTTTGACGGCGCTGACCTGCTGCTGGGCGACTGGGCAAAAGCCCTGCGCATCGAGATTTTCCATTTCGATAACAGTTTTTTGCTGGCCTTGTTACCGCCCGGTGCGTTTATCGGTGTCGGTCTGCTGATTGCGGCAAAAAACATCATCGATAAAAAAATTGCTGAGCGTCAGCCGAAACAGGAAAAACCAGCCATCGAACGTGTCCGAGTGACCAATGTGTAACACCGCACTGGTGCCAGACAGCACCCGTCAAGGAAACCATCATCACAATGAATAACAGTAAACGTGTCGAAATTCTGCAGCGACTGAGAGACAACAACCCCAATCCGCAGACCGAGCTTAACTGGAACTCACCGTTTGAACTGCTGATCGCCGTGCTGCTGTCGGCTCAGGCGACTGACGTGAGTGTCAATAAAGCCACCGATAAGCTGTATGCGGTGGCCAATACTCCTCAGGCCATGTGGGACCTCGGCGTGGATGGCGTCAAAGACTATATCAAGACCATAGGTCTGTTTAACTCCAAAGCAGAAAACGTGATTAAAACCTGTCGTATTCTGCTCGATCAACATCAGGGTGAAGTGCCGGAAAACCGCGAAGCACTGGAAGCCCTGCCGGGTGTCGGACGCAAAACCGCCAATGTGGTGCTCAACACGGCATTTGGCTGGCCGACGATTGCCGTCGACACCCATATTTTTCGAGTTTCGAACCGTACTAAATTTGCCATGGGCAAAACGGTGGATGACGTTGAGCACAAACTGCTGAAAGTTGTTCCGAAGGAGTTCAAACTCGATGTACACCACTGGCTGATATTGCACGGCCGCTACACTTGCGTAGCACGCAAGCCACGTTGTGGCAGTTGCATTATTGAAGACCTGTGCGAATTCAAAGAGAAAGTTTACCCGGAAAGCTAGGAGTCCATTATGTCAAACAACCGTATTCTTCATACCATGCTACGCGTTGGCGATCTTGATCGTTCAATTGAGTTTTACACTCAGGTTATGGGTATGAAACTGCTGCGTAAAAACGAAAATACCGAATACAAATACACTCTGGCGTTCGTAGGTTACGGCGATGAGTCAGAAGCCGCTGTTATCGAGCTGACTTACAACTGGGGTGTGGAAGAGTACGAGCTGGGTAACGCATTCGGCCATATCGCGATCGGCGCAGATGACATCTACGCAACCTGTGAAGCGATCAAAGCAGCGGGCGGCAACGTTACACGTGAACCAGGTCCGGTAAAAGGCGGCAGCACCCATATTGCGTTCGTTAAAGATCCAGACGGCTACATGATTGAGCTGATCCAGAACAAGCAAGCCAATGCTGGCCTGGAAGGCTGATTGTGCGGCTATCCGCCGCTAATTTGTCTGTCAACAAAACCGCCCGAGTGGCGGTTTTGTTTTATCTCCCTGCAATATACATGGTTTACATGATAATAATTATCATTTAGATTATATTAATCCGTGTTATGTTGGTTGATGAGGAGAATCATTCATGACAATCAAAGAGTGGGAGCAACACACATTACTGGCCGATATCGCCATGCAGCAAGCCGATCATCTGCGTGGTATCCTGCACTACCAGCAGGCCCTGACCTTAAGCGATCGTATCGGTACCCGCTATGACGTTGAAATGGAAGATCGCCTGCTGATCTCCGTCATCTCCTGTCACAACATGGCCAGTTTCTGGCGCACGGTCGGCGATGATCAGTATGAGCTCAAGTATCTGGAGCTGGCATCAGAGCGGGTGCTGACGCTGATCCCGCAATGCCAAAATCCAAGCTGTGAAGCCTTCGTCGATTCATTGGGCTGCTGCAAAAAAGCCCTGATAGAATTTATGAAACGCCACCCGAATCCAGAGTTAGCGAAATTGGTTAAAGACATCGACAGCGCCTCCAGTTGCAACCTGATTGCCAAGTTCCGTCTCAACTAATTGCGTCTGAGCTAACTGCGTCTTAACGAATTGCGTCTTAACTAAGTGCGCCTTAACTCATTCCGTCGAAACTCATTTCGTGAAACAAATGAGCCGGCATAAACAGGGCTGACCAATCAGCCCCTCAGTCATGACCACTTTCCAGGCTGTGGTCTCAGACCTGAGTGCGGCCGAGAGAAATGACTACCCGACGGTTTTTGTCTCTACCGATTGGTGAGGCGTTGTCGGCAACAGGACGACGTTTGCCATAACCCTGAACCTGGATTCGGTCCGCAGACAACCCCAGAGACTGGAAGTAATTCTGCAGCGATTCAGCGCGCTTCTCAGACAGGCTCTGGCTTTCTCCTTTACCCAGCTCGGAATCGGTATAGGTCGACACCAGAACCAGATCGATGTCCTGATTGTAACGAATGTACTCGGCAATCTGCGCCAGACGTTTCTGCGAGGCTTTATTGAGCTCAATGCTGTCACCCCGGTCGTAATGCAGAATGGTGAACGAAATGTCTTCAAAGCTGTATGGCAGCAGGTTGGCGATACAGTCACTAAAGACATTATACTGTGGCTGGAACAACACCGAAGACAACGCCACTTCAATGCGCTGATTGCGACTCTGCCAATCCTGATAGCTGAAAGTCGGATAACGCCCCTGCTCCAGTTCGCTGAGCAGAGTCCAGGCAGTCTGTCCACCAATATAACCATCAAACTGCTTGAAAAACTGAATGTTGGTGATGCGGTCGGCACTTTCCCCCGGCCTCCAGGCCGGCGGCATGGAAATCAGGCTGACATCCCGCGTTTCACCCATCGGACGACGCATTTTCAGTTCAAAGTCGAGGTTCATTTTTTTACTGGCGTGAGCCGTAAACACCGCATCGCCGTAATTGGGAATCGGGTGCACCAGCTGACACTCGAGTGGAGTGTTGGTCAGCATCTGCCAGCTTGACTGTTCCGGTTTTGCCACATAGCGTTTTTCCATTGCCGCTGCAGACATCGCGCTACAGACACTGACCGTCACCAGACTTGATACAACCCATTTATTCATAAGGACTTACTTCTCTTTTCCTGCTGCGTGGCAATGACGGTATTTTGCCACTGCACTGTTTCTTAGTACCAGGATGCAAAAAGCTCGCCAATCCTTAATTTTTAATGTGCAAAATAGCCGCGTCCGCCATACCGCTCAGGCTTTGACTGCTGTTTTTCTCGCACAGGAAACGGATTCGATCCCTTTGTGCTATCAGGCTCGCATCGGGCATCAATTAATTGCGTTTTAATCCGCTGTGTTGGTTTTTCTTACTGGGAGAATCTGCAATAATGCTGCCCCTATCACATAAGCTAGGGATCACATGACGGATACAAATGAAGCTCTGACCTTGAAAAAACGTTTTCGTGGCTATTTCCCGGTGGTTATCGATGTCGAGACCGCAGGATTTAACCCACACACCGATGCACTGCTGGAGATCTGTGCGGTGACGTTAAGTATGGATGAAAACGGTGACCTTCACCCGGCTTCTACCATCCATTTTCATATCGAGCCTTTTGAAGGTGCCAACCTGGAAAAAGCCGCGCTGGAATTTAATGGTATTCGTGATCCTTTCAGTCCGCTGCGCGGTGCGGTGAGCGAAGAACACGCCCTTAAAGAGATCTACAAACAAGTGCGCAAAGAGCAGAAAGCGGCCGATTGCAGCCGCGCGATTATCGTCGCGCATAACGCCGCTTTTGATCACGGCTTTGTGATGGCAGCCAGCGAACGCTGCAAGCTTAAACGAGTTCCATTCCACCCCTTTGCAACCTTTGACACCGCGGCATTAAGCGGATTGGCTTACGGTCAAACAGTACTGGCTAAAGCCTGCAAAGTCGCAGGGATGGAATTTGACAACCGTGAAGCCCATTCAGCGCTTTACGACACACAACAAACCGCGGAGCTATTCTGCGGCATCGTCAACAAATGGAAAGCCCTTGGCGGCTGGCCGTTGGGCGACGATGACAATGAACTTGAATAATAATTAATTTTTGCATTATTGACCGAGAAGTATATGAATCCTGTAGTTATTTCTGTCTGTGTCATGCTGATCCTGGCGCTGATGCGCGTAAACGTCGTGGTTGCCCTGACGTTTAGTGCCATCGTTGGTGGCCTGGTTTCCGGCATGGATCTCAATAGTACGGTGGCAGCGTTTGAAAGCGGCCTGGGTGGTGGTGCGACCATCGCACTCAGCTACGCAATGCTGGGCACTTTTGCCGTGGCTATTTCTAAATCGGGCGTCACCGATTTACTCGCACAAAGCGTCATTAAACGTATTCATGGTCGTCATAGCATGGCCGCGTCGACCGGAATGAAGTACGCGATTGTGTTCGCTCTGCTGCTGATGGCAATGTCATCGCAAAACCTGATCCCGGTGCATATCGCTTTCATTCCAATTCTTATTCCGCCTCTGTTGAGCGTATTTGCCAAACTGGGTATCGACCGTCGTCTGATTGCCTGTGTGCTGACCTTTGGTCTGATCACGCCTTACATGGTACTGCCGGTTGGCTTTGGCGGCATTTTCCTCAATAACATCCTGCTGAAAAACCTGCGTGATAACGGCCTTGAGCATGTCACGGCAAGCCAGATACCTATGGCCATGCTGCTGCCAGGACTGGGCATGGTATTCGGCCTGCTGGTTGCGATGTTCTTCTCTTACCGTAAGCCACGTGTATACCAGGAAACCGAACTGACGACCATCAGCCAGGAAACCACCGCAATCAATAAAATGCACATTGCTGTCGCCGGCGTTGGTATCGTGGTTGCGCTTGCCGTACAACTGGCAACCGGTTCAATGATCATCGGTGCTCTGGCCGGATTTATGGTGTTCACCTTTGGTGGCGTGATTGCCTGGAAAGAGACGCACGACGTCTTCACTCAAGGCGTGCACATGATGGCGATGATCGGTTTTATCATGATTGCAGCGGCAGGTTTTGCCGCAGTAATGAAAGCAACCGGCGGCGTGGAAGATTTGGTTCAGGCTCTGTCGACCAGTATCGGCGACAACAAACCACTCGCGGCACTGCTGATGCTGGTTGTCGGTCTGCTGGTGACCATGGGTATCGGCTCGTCGTTTTCAACCATTCCGATTATTGCCACTATCTACGTTCCGCTGTGTATCGCGTTCGGCTTCTCGCCTATGGCAACCATTGCCCTGGTGGGTACCGCAGCCGCACTGGGTGATGCAGGTTCACCGGCATCAGACTCCACGTTAGGCCCGACATCAGGCCTGAATGCAGATGGTCAGCACGAACACATCTGGGAAACCGTGGTTCCGACCTTTATTCACTACAACCTGCCACTGATTGCTTTCGGCTGGCTGGCGGCGATGGTGCTGTAGTTTAGCGCTTGCATCACGCACAAAGGCTTCCCGCAGGAAGCCTTTTTTATCTCTCAGGGCCTCTCTCCTCCATTGCTCTGTCATCGATGCCCTCCTCTCACAGCCACTGCCGTTTGACAGCCAACATCCCGGGTAATGACAACGCAGCGGTTTGCTCTGCCGCTTCATTAACGCCATGCGACCAACACGGCGTCACTGCACAGTCCCAATAGTCGCAATAGTCGCCACAGCAACGCATTCATTACGGGACAATCCAGGCCTGGATCGCTGTATTCCATGACACCACAGATAAGATGTCAGCGCACTTTACCCGTAAATTCATGGGCTCATGAGCCTGTATGTATGAACCGATACGACCAGACAACCTGGATGGCTGAACGGCAGGCATAAAAAAGGCTTCCCGAAGGAAGCCTTTAGCAATAAACCGTAGCTAATACTGATGGTACAGGGGCTTAAGCGCCTTCGTTGTACAACTCAAGGTTGGCCAGCTCTTGCTGAATCTCACGCTCCGTCTTGGCATCATCGCTGCGCATCGACTCAAGGAAGTCCAGGTATTGCTGGTCGATATCGCCCGTCACGTATTCGCCGTTAAATACTGAAGTTTCAAACTTAGCGATGTCCTGGTTACCCACACGTACCGCATCAACCAGATCATCCAGTGTCTGGAAGATCAGTGCGTCAGCACCAATTTGCTTACAGATCGCATCGTTATCACGGCCGTGTGCAATCAGTTCGTTTGCACTTGGCATATCGATACCGTAAACGTTCGGGAAACGAATTTCCGGCGCCGCAGACACCATGTACACTTTCTTCGCACCTGAATCACGCGCCATTTCAATGATCTGCTCTGAAGTCGTGCCACGAACAATCGAGTCATCCACCAGCAGTACGTTCTTGTCTTTAAATTCAGAACGGATGGTGTTCAGCTTACGACGAACCGATTTCTTACGCTGTTGCTGACCTGGCATAATGAAGGTACGGCCTACGTAACGGTTTTTCACGAAACCCTGACGGTATGGCTTATCCAGCGCCTGAGCAATCTCCAGTGCGATATCACATGAAGTTTCAGGGATTGGGATCACGACGTCGATATCCAGGTCGCTGAAATCAGCCTTGATACGCTCACCCAGTTTTTTACCCATTTCAACGCGTGCGCTGTACACCGAGATTTTGTCGATGAATGAATCAGGACGGGCAAAGTAAACGAATTCGAAAATACATGGATTCAGAACCGGGTTATCCGCGCACTGTTTAGTGAACAGTTCGCCTTCAAACGTCGCGTAAATCGCTTCGCCCGGCGCGACATCACGCATAAAGTCGAAACCAACCGCATCCAGAGCCACAGACTCAGACGCCACCATGTATTCAGTACGGCCGTTCACTTCACGTTTCCCCAGACACAAAGGGCGGATGCCGTTCGGGTCACGGAATGCAATCATGCCGTGGCCGATGATCATCGCTGTCACCGCATACGCGCCGCGAATAGTACGGTGCACGTTAGCAATGGCACGGAATACATCGTCCGCAGTCACGTTACCTTTGACTGTGTCGATCTCGTGCGCCAGAACGTTCAGCAGCACTTCTGAGTCCGAAGTGGTGTTGACATGACGACGGTCTTTCTCGAACAGTTTCTGACGAACTGCCGTGGCGTTGGTCAGGTTGCCGTTGTGTGCGAGGGTGATACCAAATGGTGAGTTTACGTAGAAAGGTTGAGCTTCTGATGCGCTGGAGCTGCCAGCAGTCGGGTAACGAACATGGCCGATACCCACAGAACCCTGAAGACGCTGCATGTGCTTAGCTTCAAACACATCCTTGACTAAACCGTTCGCTTTACGCAGACGAAAACGATTGCTTTCGATGGTACAAATACCAGCGGCATCTTGGCCACGATGCTGCAATACCGTTAACGCGTCATAAATTGACTGGTTTACAGGCGTTGTACCCACGATTCCAACAATACCACACATGTCCTAATCCTCGATTTGCGACAATAGCCGGCGCTTAACGCGCGCCGGACAGAAAACTTGATGTTGCTTGTAAGTGTTCAAAGAACGGAGCAATAATGCGGCTAAATTCCGGCACCAGCTGCGAGCCCTTCCACCACTCAGAGCTTGGGAATGCGGTGAACGCATCCATAAAAAATAAGGCTGCTGCAACAATCAGAACTCCACGCAAAGCGCCGAATACGACGCCGAGAATTCTGTCTGTTCCTGAAAGCCCGGTCTTCTGTACCAACTGCGAAATCACGTAGTTGACAATAGCTCCGACAATCAGCGTTGCGACAAACAACGCTGCGATTGCTGTACCATTGCGAAACATTTCATCTTTAATGTTAGTAAAGTATACCGCCAATTTGGCGTAGTACTCGGAAGCGATGTAAAAAGCTCCGAACCAGATTACTAACGACAATGCTTCTTTGGCAAAGCCACGTACCAGACTGATCAGCGCAGACAGGCCAATCACACTTAAAATGACAATATCTAACCAGTTCATGAGTTCTTACATTCTAAGTTGGCGCGCATTTTAACAGAAAAAAACGCGACGCAAACGTTTTCTTATGGGTTTAGTGGTTTAAATTTAAGCAACTGACCTTTTGCGCCGGTAATTTCTTCTAATTCCAGCAGCTGTTTTTCCAGCTTACTTTTCGAAACATCCGGGCCAATGATCACGCGGGTAAAACCATTTTCTTGTTTGGTATGAGCCTGATAGCCTCGCTTTTGCAGATCCGCGACCATGTTTTTCGCGTTATCTGCATTCTTGAGCGCCATCAACTGAATCAACCAGGCACTGTCCTGATACTCATTTTTTTCCGCCACACTGCGGGTCGCGGTAACCAAAGATTGCGCGGATTCAGCCTCCGGGGCTGAGTCTGTTTTGCTCTCCGGAGCGGTCGCAATCGCGACTACCGGCGTTTCAGGCAAGGCCGCATCTTCTTCTACCGGTTCCACCACCTCGAACTTTTCCACTTCACTGTCCAGTTCAGGCTTAATGGGGATGGCGGTCATCTCTTCCTTGTAATGCAGCTTTTTGCCATCAAGCACATCGGGTAACACGATAACCCCGACCGCTACAAGAATAATGGTACCGACCAAACGGCTTTGGAATTTACTTGCCATCTTTACTCCCTTGGAATTACGACGGGTTGGATTGTTGCCAATGCTCCAGCACTTCACCGACGGTATGGAAGGAGCCGGCGACGACTATGACATCGTCCGCCTGCGCTTGTGTCAACGCCGCTTCAAAAGCCTCTACCGGGTTCGCATAGCGCACTTGATCCACATCCAGTGTCAGACACAATTCATCCGCTGTCGCAGCGCGAGGGCCGCTCAATGACGCCGGATACCACTGCTTTACGACCGGTTTCAGAATCGCCAACGTCGACTTCACATCTTTGTCGTGCAGCATACCGACCACCATATGCACGCTCTGATCCTGAAATCGTTGCTGTAACTGCGATACAAGATATTCTGCCGAATGCGGGTTATGCGCGACATCCAGTAAGATGGTTGGCGAGTGGCTGATTTGCTGCATACGCCCCGCCAGAGTCGCATTGCTCAGGCCATTGACGATATTCACGTCACTGATCTCCAGTGCGGCGCTGCCCAGCGCCATCAGCGCTGTCGCTGCGTTTGGCAGCGGCAAAGTCGGTAACGGCAGATCGCTCAGATCAAACGAGCCACAGCTCCAGTTCCACGTGGTGTCACTGGTTTTTTGGTAATTGAACTGGATTCCGACCTGATAGAAATCGGCGCCAATGTCGTCCGCATGTGCTGCTACAGTCGGCGGAGGTGCCGGCTGACCGCAGATTGCCGGCTTACCAGAACGGTAAATCCCGGCCTTCTCGAAGCCAATCACGTTAATATCGCTGCCCAGCCAGTCAACATGGTCAACGGCCAGACTGGTGATCACCGACACATCATGATCGACCACGTTGGTCGCATCGAGACGCCCGCCCAAACCGACCTCTAACAGGACGACGTCCACTTGCTCGGTCTGAAACAGACGCAATGCGGCCAGCGTACCGAACTCAAACAAGCTGAGCGTAATGGTACCGCGCTGCTGTTCAACAAACGCAAAGGCTTCCGTGTGCTTTTCATCAGGCAGATCCTGACCATTGACTCGGACACGCTCGTTGTAACGAATTAAGTGGGGAGAACTGTAGACACCAACTGAATATCCGGCATCGAGCAGAATCGCTTCCATCAATGCACAGGTTGACCCTTTACCGTTGGTACCGGCAACAGTAATCACGGTCGGAGCAGGTTTGGTGAGATTGGCTTTTTGAGCGACAGCCTGAACACGGTCCAGACCCAGGTCAATAGCGGAGGAATGAATATGGGTTAAATAATCAAGCCACACCGATAATGGCGATGTGGCTTGTGGAATTGGGTTTTGATTCATCTAACGTATAACCATTGTTTTGCTTGGTTTAGTTAGCGACTACTTTACCCTTTTTTGTCCGCTTCTGGTACAGAATATGGTTCTTCATTTGGCGCATCGTTCACAGAAACAACCAGCGGTGATTCCTGACGAGTCATTTTTGCCAACAGTCCAGCCACGCGCTGACGCATTTCACGACGGTCAACAATCATGTCAATCGCACCGTGATCCAGCAGGAACTCACTGCGCTGGAAGCCTTGTGGAAGGTCTTCACGTACCGTCTGTTCGATAACACGACGACCAGCAAAACCGATCAGTGCTTTCGGTTCACCAATATTGATGTCACCCAGCATCGCCAGACTCGCAGACACACCACCCATGGTCGGATCAGTCAGCACAGAGATAAACGGCAGACCTTTTGCGGTCAAACGCTCCAGTGCCGCACTGGTTTTTGCCATCTGCATCAGCGACATCAGCGCTTCCTGCATACGGGCACCGCCACTGGCGGAGAAACAAACCAGACCACAGTTAGCTTCGATTGCAGCGTCAACCGCACGTACAAAACGCGCGCCAACCACTGAGCCCATTGAGCCACCCATGAAAGAGAATTCAAACGCACAGGCAACCACAGGAATGGTCATCAGCTCGCCTTTCATTACAATCAGGGCATCTTTTTCGCCACTGCTCTTCTGAGCAGCTGCAATACGCTCTTTATAACGCTTCGAGTCTTTAAACTTCAGCTTATCTTGCGGCTCTAGTTCTTCCGCAATTTCGTAGCGGTTTGCTTCATCCAAAAATGACTCAAGACGACGACGCGCTTTCATGCGCATGTGATGGTTACATTTTGGACAAACTTCAAGATTGCGCTCTAATTCGGCGTAATAAAGCACCTGTTCACAAGATGTACATTTGGTCCACACCCCTTCAGGGATAGACGCTTTACGTGAACTACCGATGTTGCTTTTCTCTAAAATCTTCTCAAGCCAGCTCATGCAAGACCTTTTACTCTCTCATCTGCCGCCGTATTGCGACAGATTTTTATTCGACATTAACGCGTGTGGATTAAAGCACAGAAAATGCCAACTGTGGACAAAAAACTGGTTGTACCTATTTCCTGAACAGTTATCCCACGCACAACATTGTTTAATTTGAGCTAATCCAATCCGGTTAGTTCAAACTTTCTGGTAAGAACAGCGGTCCCATCGGCGCTTCAGGCAGCTCAAACTCCGGCGGGTAATCAACATCGACCAGATACAAGCCTTCCGCTTTGGCCGTCGCCCCTGCCAGGCTGCGATTTTTCGCCGCCAGCAACCACTCGATCCACTCCGGTGCCTGCTCACCACGACCGACCGCAATCAGGCTGCCGGTAATGTTACGCACCATATGGTGGACAAACGCATTGGCTTTAATATCAATCACAACGTAGCGCTCATGACGAGTGACGTTTAAGTGCATTATGTTACGCCAAGGACTGCGTGACTGACAATGTGCAGCTCTGAATGACGTGAAGTCATTCTCACCCAGCAGGAATTGTCCGGCTCGATGCATACGCTCAGCATCCAGTTCACCATGATAGTGACTCACACCAGAAGACAAAATTCCCGGGCGATACATGTGATTGTAGATCACATAGCGATATCTGCGTGCTGTTGCACTGAATCGGGCATGAAATTCGTCCGGAACCTCTTTTGCCCAGCGCACCGCAATGTCCTTAGGTAAATTGGCGTTGGCACCCATGGTCCAGGCCACCATTTTACGGCTCGCTGTGGTATCAAAATGGACAACCTGGCCAGTACCATGCACACCCGCATCAGTGCGGCCTGCACACTGAACTTCTACCGGATGATTAGCGATCACAGTCAGTGCTTTTTCCAGCTCTTCCTGCACGCTTTTAACTTCTCGTTGGCGTTGCCAGCCATAATAGTGAGTACCGTCATACTCGATACCCAGAGCGATTCTCATGTCGTTTTTCTCTTAAACATCTAAGGGAAATGGGGCGGGCAGTATAAACCCTCTGCATGATAAATTCTAATGCACAGAAAAAAGAGGCAACCCGGTTGCCTCTTTTCTTACCCAATTATGACACTGCCGATGCAATACCACTCATTATAAGGCGACAGATTAAGCCCGACCATTAATCACATCGATCAGATGCTTGGCTTGGCGGCGAATATCATCATTGCCATCAACAATCGCTTCTTCCAATAGCTTCACTGCCCCTTTGTGATCATTCATTTCCATATAAATCTGGGCCAGATCCAGCTTACCGGCGGCTTCAGCATTGCTGTCGACATCAATATCGGAAATGTCACCGATCACATCCGGAAACTCATTCAGCCCCACATCCAGCTTGAGCTCTTCATCGTCAGGAGAAAGGCCCATATCTTCCCGCTCAACCTGAGCCATCAGCTCATCAATGGTCATAAACTGATTCTGCTGCGGGTCGAAGTCCATGATGTCTTCTTGCTTGCCCCAGTTTTCAGTTTCCACTTCCGGCTGCTGATTCTGAATTTCCGGATGCCAGGCCGCCAGCTCTTCTTCCGGCACATCATCGACGATGTCAGCCTGCTGGTCCGCCGTCAGGCTAAAGCCGTTCCAGTCTTCGCCCCCCATATCCAGCATGGCTTCAATGTCCATACCCGCACTGTCAATCGTTTGGGCATCAATCGGACCATCAAACGCGAAGCCGTCACTGTGAGGCTGTTCATCAAGCAACGCATTGAGCGCGTCCTCGTCAAATTCCTCTCGCGCCGCCATCTTGTCTGGTTGAGGTGATGGCGTATTCTCGCTTTCGCCATGCGGTTCAGGCTCAGATTCACCACCCATGCCATCTTCGGCGAAAGACTGCTCCAGCTCGGCAAACAACTCATCAGACAGTGCTTCATCTTCCTCACCGTCAAAAATGAACTCTGATTCTGCTTCATATTCACTGTCAGCCAGAGCATCGGCTTCGCTGTACTCCGGCAGCTCTAAGTCATCGAAAGCAAACGCTTCATCTGCTTCGGCACTTTCTGGCTGCTCTGCTTGTGCTGAGCTTTCAGGCTGCGCCTCGGCTTCCGGCTCTGCAACGCTGTCAGCCAGAGCGTCTGCTTCGCTGTACTCCGGCAGCTCTAAGTCATCGAAAGCAAACCCTTCATCTGCTTCGACACTTTCTGGCGGCTCTGCTTGTGC
>NZ_SSHN01000025.1:0-7124 GCF_004804295.1 Vibrio sp. H11
CAGGGTGTGTAAGCGTTGTGAGGCGTTGAGCTAACCTGTACTAATTGCCCGTGAGGCTTAACCATACAACACCCAAGGGGTTTTGATTGGACTCAATGACCAGTACATTGAATGTGTAATGAGAACATAAACAGCTTTCCGAATTTTTTGTCTTCACTTTTTTAGAAAAAGTGAAAATCAAAACAAAATTTTGCTTGGCGACCATAGCGTTTTGGACCCACCTGACTCCATTCCGAACTCAGAAGTGAAACGAAACAGCGTCGATGGTAGTGTGGGGCCTCCCCATGTGAGAGTAGAACATCGCCAGGCTTTAATATCGTTTTCAGAACTCTCTTTGTTGAGAGAAGATCCTGGAAACACAGCTAAATATCCAGCGTCGTAAGTGTAAGACTCGATTTTTAGTGACAATTTGCGGAGAGATGGCTGAGTGGTTGAAAGCACCGGTCTTGAAAACCGGCGTACGTTAATAGCGTACCTAGGGTTCAAATCCCTATCTCTCCGCCACTATTAAAAAACCCGCTGAGCAATCAGCGGGTTTTTTGCGTTTATAGGATCAAGGCCTAGAATTATAGACCCTAGACCCTAGACCCTAGACCCTAGACCCTAGACCCCAGAGTTTAATCAACAATACTGCGTTTGGCCGATACCACTCGCCATAGCGCTCTGACCAGCGGATCATCCAGCTGCGAGCGTTTGCAGCACACCCCAAGTTTAAATGGCTTAATCGGTGAGAAAGAGAGGCGTTGTACTTTTTCCCGCACCGGACTGTTATTGATCACCACATCGGGAGCGATGCCCACCCCGCAACCCAGCGCGACCATGCTGACAATCGCCTCATGACCGGCAATCTGAGCGTAGATGTTAGGTTTGATCTTCATACGCTTAAACCAGCTGTTGGCTCGGTCGCGCGCCGTGCCGACTTCAGGCACGATAAACGGCACCTGAGACCAGTCCGGATGTTCTTTCTGTACCTCTTCGACAAAACTGCTGATCCCTATCGGTGCAATCACTGACAACGGCAATTCACTGATGGTGGTGAATTCCACCCGGGATGGCAGATGCTCCGGCATTGCGGAAATCGCAATATCCGCTTCATCATTCAGTATTTTATCGATCGCCTGGGCCGGATCTCCGGTCAACAGTTTAAATTCAATCGACGGATGTTTAAGCCGGAACGCGTTGAGTAGCTCCGGTAAATGGCTGTAGCTGGCTGTCACTGAGCAAAACAGGCGGATTTCACCTTTCAGCTCGGCTTCCTGCTCATTGAGCAAGGTGTGGAACTGGCGCCATTCACTGGTGATGCGCATGGCGACCGGCAGTAGCTTGCTGCCGGCCGGAGTAAGCTCGACACTGCGGTTATCACGCACGAACAGAGGATGACCGACCTCATCTTCCAGTTTCTGAATCTGGCGGCTCAGTGCCGACGGACTGACATGCATCGCGGTCGCGGTTTTGCTGAAATTCATACTGTCGCAAAGATGGAGAAACAGTTGTAAGGTTTTAATGTTCATAAGCGGACCCATGTTGCATTAATTGCAATAACTAATTGTGAATATATCACTTTGAGCAACTGAATGTCTGTTTTAGTATGAATTCATTCGGTGCACAGCCACCGACCTGATGGAACAAATTAAAGGAGAGCACCCTCATGGCGAACTATTTCAATACCCTGAACCTGCGTGAGCAACTGGACCAACTAGGCCGCTGCCGTTTTATGGCACGTGAAGAATTTGCAACTGAAGCAGATTACCTGAAAGGCAAAAAAGTGGTCATCGTAGGTTGTGGTGCTCAAGGTCTGAACCAAGGCCTGAACATGCGTGATTCTGGTCTGGACGTATCTTACGCACTGCGCCAGGCAGCGATTGACGAGAAGCGTCAGTCTTACAAAAACGCCAAAGACAATGGTTTTGTGGTAGGCAGCTATGAAGACCTGATTCCACAAGCTGATCTGGTTGTGAACCTGACTCCGGATAAACAGCACTCAAACGTTGTTGAAACAGTAATGCCTCTGATGAAACAGGGTGCCGCTCTGGGTTACTCACACGGCTTCAACATTGTTGAAGAAGGCATGCAAATCCGTAAAGACCTGACCGTAGTGATGGTTGCCCCTAAGTGTCCAGGTACTGAAGTACGTGAAGAATACAAGCGCGGTTTCGGTGTTCCTACTCTGATTGCGGTACACCCGGAGAACGATCCTCAAGGTGACGGTCTGGAAATCGCAAAAGCATGGGCAGCAGCCACTGGCGGTCACCGTGCAGGTTGCCTTGAGTCTTCATTCGTTGCTGAAGTGAAATCTGACCTGATGGGCGAGCAGACTATCCTGTGTGGTATGCTGCAAGCGGGCTCTATCGTATGTTACGAGAAGATGATTGCTGACGGTATCGATGCGGGTTACGCCGGTAAACTGCTGCAGTTCGGCTGGGAAACAGTGACGGAAGCACTGAAATTCGGTGGCATCACGCACATGATGGATCGTCTGTCTAACCCGGCGAAAATTAAAGCGTTTGAACTTTCTGAAGAGCTGAAAGATCTGATGCGTCCACTGTACAACAAGCACATGGATGACATCATCTCTGGCCACTTCTCAAGCACCATGATGGCTGACTGGGCGAACGACGACGTGAACCTGCTGGGCTGGCGTGCAGAGACTGCAGAAACTGCCTTTGAGAACTACCCAGAGTCAGATGTGAAGATTGCAGAGCAAGAGTACTTCGACAACGGTATCCTGATGATCGCTATGGTTCGCGCCGGGGTTGAGCTGGCATTCGAAGCCATGACAGCGTCAGGCATCATCGATGAGTCGGCTTACTATGAATCACTGCACGAACTGCCACTGATCGCCAACACTATCGCACGTAAGCGTCTGTACGAAATGAACGTGGTTATCTCTGACACTGCAGAATACGGTAACTACCTGTTCGCAAACGTAGCGACTCCGCTACTGCGCGAGAAATTCATGCCTAAAGTAGGTACTGACGTAATTGGTAAAGGCCTGGGCGAAACATCTAACCAGGTTGATAACGCGACTCTGATTGAAGTGAACAGCATCATCCGTAACCACCCGGTTGAGTTCATCGGTGAAGAGCTGCGTGGCTACATGAAAGACATGAAGCGCATCGCGGTAGGTGACTAATTAAGTCGGCTTAAAAAGCAGAATAAAAGCAAACACAACACAACATAAAAACAAAAAGGGCTTAGTCACAAGACTAAGCCCTTTATAATTTGTGCTGACCGGTGTTGCCAGCCAGTCCGGGCCGTCCGGAACACGCTATTATTTGTCAGCCAGTTTGGCTTCCAGCTCAGCCAGCTTCTGTTCCATTTCTGTCAGTTTCTGACGTGTGCGCAGCAGCACCTGGGTCTGCACGTCGAATTCTTCACGGCTGACCACATCCAGCTTGTTGAGCTGGCCCTGAATCACCTGGCGCACTTTCTGCTCGACATCGGTACCCAGGTCTTTGACCGGCTGCGGCATGGATTCGTGAATCTGTTTCGCGATTTGCTCAAGTTTCTTTGGATCAAACATTGGTTATTCACTCCTGTATTTATGTCTTTCATTCTATGCAATTCAGTGTCGAAAGTCGTTAATTGCGATGACAAAAAAGCGCGAAAGCATACTTTTGTCACTCAGATCAAAGGAGTACGGTATCAGACACGCTGCTGCGGCACCCAGACCTTGCTCGATGCCGTGTGCGCTGCTTAAGATCAGGCGCTGACCTGCAGGATGATTTTTAGCGCTGGGATGGTATCGGAGTGGAAAGTGTCCGCTTGCGGCATTATCATGAGCGCCTTCAATACGCAGATCAGAGAGCACTATGAAGCTGAACCCAAGACAAGATGAAGCCGTGAAATACGTATCTGGCCCCTGCCTGGTACTGGCGGGTGCAGGCTCGGGCAAAACCCGGGTGATCACCAATAAAATTGCCTATTTGGTTCAGCAGTGTGGGTACAAAGCGCGGAATATCGCGGCGGTGACCTTTACCAATAAAGCCGCGCGTGAAATGAAAGAACGTGTCGGCCAGACTTTGGGTAAAGCCGAGTCCCGTGGTCTGATGGTATCGACCTTCCATACCCTGGGGCTGAATATTATTCGTCGTGAGTACAAGCAGCTGGGTCTCAAAGCCGGCTTTTCTCTGTTTGATGACCAGGACCAGCTCGCCTTGCTGAAAGAGCTGACCGAAAAGCAGCTCGACGGCGATAAAGATCTATTGCGTCAGTTGATGAGCACCATCTCAAACTGGAAAAACGACATGTTGTCGCCGGATCAGGCCAAAGCACAGGCGCAGGGCGAGCAACAGCAGCTGTTTGCCTTCTGCTACGAGATGTACCACACCCAGATGAGAGCCTATAACGCGCTTGACTTTGATGATCTGATCCTGCTGCCAGTCCTTTTGTTACGTGGCCAGCAAGAGGTGCGACAGCGTTGGCAGAACAGGATTCGTTACCTGCTGGTCGATGAATATCAGGACACCAACTCAAGCCAGTATGAGCTGGTGAAATTGCTGGTTGGTGAACGCGGCCGTCTGACGGTGGTCGGTGACGATGACCAGTCGATCTACTCCTGGCGTGGCGCCAAACCACAAAACCTGGTGCTGCTGGGGCAGGATTTTCCCAACCTGCGCCTGATTAAGCTGGAGCAGAACTATCGTTCGACCAGTCGTATTCTGCGTGCGGCCAACATTTTGATTGCCAATAACCCGCACGTGTACGAGAAATCGCTGTTTTCCGAGATCCCGGATGGTGAAAAACTCAAAGTGATCATGGCCAAGAATGATGACCATGAAGCCGAAAGGGTGACCGCGGAAATCGTGGCGCATAAATTCCTCAATCGCACTCATTATCGTGATTATGCGATTCTGTATCGTGGTAACCATCAGTCTCGTCTGATTGAAAAATCCCTAATGCAGAACCGGGTGCCGTACAAAATTTCCGGGGGGACGTCATTTTTTGCCCGCGCGGAAATCAAAGACATCATGGCCTACCTGCGCGTGCTGGTGAACCCGGACGACGACAATGCGTTTCTGCGTATCGTTAACACACCGAAACGGGAAATCGGCCCGGCGACCATGGAGAAGCTGGGCAGTTACGCCAATATGCGTGGTAAGAGCCTGTTTGAGTCCAGTTTTGAACTCGGGCTGGAACAGCATCTGTCCGGGCGCGGCCTGGACAACCTGCGCCGTTTTACCCAGTGGCTGGTTGCGATTTCCGATAATGCCGAGCGCGGCAACACCGTAGAGGCTGTGCGCTCTCTGGTACGCGATATTCACTATGAAGACTGGTTGTATGAAACCTCATCCAGTGCGAAAGCGGCCGAGATGCGGATGAAGAACGTCTCTGAGCTCTATTCCTGGATTGTCTCTGACCTAGAGGGAGATAATTATGATCAGGAAGAGAAAACCCTCAAAGAGGTGGTGCAGCGCCTGACGCTACGTGACATGATGGAGCGTGGTGAAGATGAGGACGACAGTGATGCGGTGCAGCTGATGACGTTGCACGCTTCTAAAGGTCTCGAGTTTCCCTACGTATACATGCTTGGTACGGAAGAGGGCATTCTGCCGCACCAGACCAGTATTGATGAAGACAATGTCGAAGAAGAGCGGCGTCTGATGTATGTGGGGATTACCCGTGCCCAGCGTGAAATGACCTTTGTGATGTGTAAAGAGCGCCGACAGTATGGTGAGCTGCTCAAGCCGACCCAGAGCCGTTTTCTCGATGAACTGCCTTACGATGATGTCGAATGGGAAGTAAAGAAGAAGCCGCTATCACAGGAAGAGCGAATGGTTAAAGGTCAGGCGCATATCGCCAATCTGAAGGCGATGTTTAAAAAATAGCATGCGTGCTTGTCTGCCTTTGACGGCAGAGAGGAAAAAGGCTTGGTTGATCCAAGCCTTTCTTCTTTTATCCAAACCTTTCTTGCTTTAGCAACGCTTTGATTAAATTATCCAAGCTGTCACTGCATTGCGGGCTGATCACAGGCCTTCTATCATATGCTCAATCGCGGCCATGATTTCATCGTCTGAACAGTCCATACAAGTACCACGTGGTGGCATCATATTCAGACCGTTAATGGCGTGCTGCTGCAGGACATCTTTACCCTGGGCAATGCGCGGAGCCCAATCAGCGGCATTACCGATTTTGGGTGCGCCACTGACTCCGGATGCGTGACAAGCGATACAAAATGTGCCGTAAACAGAGGCGCCATCACGCGGGCCGGTTGGTTCTGCAGCGACCGGTTCACTGCCTGCCAGATACACATTACCCACAGGTTTGATGCGTTCTGCAATGGCATCAGCATCGGCGGAACTGGTTGCGAAGGAGGCGGTAGAAAAGGTTAGTGCAGCGAACAATACGCTTAAGACTGATCGAGACATATCCATTTAACTCACTTTACATTCCAAAGGTAAGTGCTGCTTACCCAATTATTATTTAGCGTAGGGTGACTTATCGGCCGGACTGGCTGTTAAATCAATGTAAACTGTGGGTGATTATAGATCGATAACATGGTGCAATAAACAACAAGTTGCGATCTTCAGGGGGTGAGTCACATCCTTGAAATAGCGTTAATTTGCCTTATCTGATGAAAAAGACGCCAACCGAACAAAAAAAGTTGAAAAAGTACTAGACGGCCCATGGGGATCTACGTATTATTCCCATCCGCCGATAGGGCATGCGCCCGTAGCTCAGCTGGATAGAGCGTTGGCCTCCGGAGCCAAAGGTCGAAGGTTCGAATCCTTTCGGGCGCGCCAATTCCCGGAAGCAATATCGGTAAAAATTTAGTGGTGGCTATAGCTCAGTTGGTAGAGTCCCGGATTGTGATTCCGGTTGTCGCGGGTTCGAATCCCGTTAGCCACCCCATTCGTCGGTGAATAGCGCAGTTTGGTAGCGCATCTGGTTTGGGACCAGAGGGTCGGGGGTTCGAATCCCTCTTCACCGACCACTTATTTAAGTGTCAGGCGTAAAGCGTGAGACTGAGATAACGGCAGATAAGCGGTTATCACAAAATTCAGCGGTGGCTATAGCTCAGTTGGTAGAGTCCCGGATTGTGATTCCGGTTGTCGCGGGTTCGAATCCCGTTAGCCACCCCATTTGTCGGTGAATAGCGCAGTTTGGTAGCGCATCTGGTTTGG
>NZ_SSHN01000026.1:0-6578 GCF_004804295.1 Vibrio sp. H11
ACCCACCTGACTCCATTCCGAACTCAGAAGTGAAACGAAACAGCGTCGATGGTAGTGTGGGGCCTCCCCATGTGAGAGTAGAACATCGCCAGGCTTTAACTTCTTGTTTTCAGCTTTTTAAGAAAAAGCTCAAAGCAAAAAATGAAAAAGACTTTTATAGTCTGACCAATGCGGAGCGGTAGTTCAGTTGGTTAGAATACCGGCCTGTCACGCCGGGGGTCGCGGGTTCGAGTCCCGTCCGCTCCGCCACTTATTCGAAACCCTAGCAGAAATGCTGGGGTTTTGTCGTTTTAAGCTGAGCCAGTTTCATCGCGTTGCGATGACGAGTCCCGGACGTACGCGTCTCCGATGGTGCGCCAGCCCGGCCGTCCGCCACTTATTCGAAACCCTAGACTAGGCGTCCCCGCAGTAATACTGGGGTTTTGTCGTTTTAAGCTGAGCCAAATTCATCGCGTTGCGATGACGAGTCCCGCAGGGAGTCCTGCCCGTCGTGTGCGACCCCAGCCGTCCGCTACTTCCTTATCTATTCCTGCCAACATCGAGACCGGAATATCTTGTTATCTGCCCAGGTTATTATTTTAAGTTCTAGACCCTAGACCCTAGACCCTAGACCCTAGACCCTAGACCCTTACAAAAAAGCCCCGGTACTAGGCCAGGGCTATTTACTATGTGATATAGCAGGTACGGGTTAAAGAATCTGTTTCAGTACCCGGTCGGCTTTGAGGCGCATAATCTTGCGGATCAGGCGCTGGACCTGCTCTGGGTAGTTTTCCATCTTCTCTATCTGCTTATAAGTACACACCAGTTGAGTATGTTGCAGGATGTTTTCAATCTCCTGCTCAAAGCGCTCATTCAGATGATGGTGATCATCGGTGATCAGCAGGGCGTTCTCCAGATCCAGTTTCCACGCGCGTGGATTGAGGTTATTACCGGTCAGCAGCATATAACGTTTATCGATCCAGATGCCTTTGAGGTGGAAGCTGTTGTCACCGTCTTTCCACAAGTGAATCGACAGGTTACGGCTGGCGATATTGGCCTCGTTCAGCTTGGCAAAGCGGCGCAGGTTAAGTTCATACAGATAAGGCAGACCACCGATGGTTTTAAAACCTTGCTCTGGCGGAATGTAGAAGTCATTCGCGGTTTTGTCACCCACCACGATATGTACCTTCACTCCACGGCGAATCGCTTTGCGTACCTCTTTCGCGACTCCGCGCGGGAAATTGAAGTAAGGGGTACAAATAAAGATTTCTTCTTTCGCCTGAGCGATGAGCTGGACTATGTACTGGTTCAGCCGGTTACGGCGTTTACCGATACCAACCAGTGGTGTTACACCAATCTGCTGCTCTGAGACTTTCTCCGGCTCAAACTCGTAGCTTGCCTGAGTTAGCGAAGCACGGAACTGACGAATATCGGCTTTAATCTCTTTGGTACTTGGTTTACTGTTACATGCCAAATCGTTAACGGCAGGGTGCTCCAGCATCTGTTGCTGGATAAACTTCACCATGCTGTCAGCCAGCGTTTTGTTTTCGAACGTATGATAGCGGTCAAAACGGTAACGCTCTTTCTTATTCAGATAGACGTTATTCAGGCTGGCACCGCTGTAGATCACTTCATCATCAATGATGAAGCCCTTGAGATGCAGAACGCCAAACACTTCTCTGCCCCGCACCGGAATACCGTAGACCGGGATACAGTGGTCATACTGCTGTTTAAAAGACTTGTACATCGCCGCATTACCTTCTGAGGTCGCGGCGCCTATCAGGCCGCGTTGGGCGCGATGCCAGTCTACACAAATACTGATTTGCAACCCGGGGTTGCGCTGCTTCGCTTCATACAGCTCAGTGAGAATTTCACGTCCAGCTTCGTCGTCCTCAAGGTAGAGAGCCACGATATAAATGCGTTTACTCGCCTGACGAATCGACTCAATCAAATGAGTACGAAATTCCTCGGCTGAGAACAAAATACCAAACTTATCCGGATCTTGCGCAATAGTGGGTAGCTGTTCGAATGGATTTCTACGAGCAATCATAGGGATGCTTTACCTTACGTATGTGCAAAATTGCGATCAGAGCATATTACCAAAAGTGAATGAACAATGGCTAGGAAAGAGGACAATTCTTACCTGATCTCTGGAATGAATTGCATTGGAATGAGATCTTTTCCACTCGCACTGTAACGCTGGAATAGACCGAGCAGCTCGGCTGGCAGCTGGCTGGAATCAATGGTTTCAAACGCGGCTTGCTGATAGAAACCCTCAAGATGTGAGTATGCAAAACAGTAATCCTTGTCCTGTAGTACGTTCTGCTGACAATAACTCAGCAGCTGAGAGCCTATTTTGTCACCGCGCAGGCGGCTGTCTACGACCATGCCGGTCAGCAGACGGTACTTAGCGACCTGGCGAAAGCGCACGATGGCTTTTATTCCCTGTTCAGTGTAGCCACCGATCATCAGTTCATCGCTTTTTGGCTTGGTGCCCGGGTAGTGCTGTTTGTAAAAACGCTTTACCAGAGGCAACTTTATCGGGTCTATGTGTTCAAAGGTCAGAGTCGGCATTTGTATCTGTCTTAAAAGTGCATCTGTTGTAGAATGACCCAAGTTTAGTTTATCCAAAGAATCCCATGCAATTACATCTCGACGCGAATTTAAAGCCGTACCATACCTTCGCCATCGATCAGTCTTGTCGATCTCTGGCTGTGATTGAGTCGGTTCAGGACCTGATTTCTATTTATCAATCCGAGCAATGGCAACACACGCCAAAACTGATGCTGGGTAAGGGGAGTAATATTCTGTTTACTGCGCCTTATCAGGGCCTGGTGATGGTGAACCAGTTATCCGGCATCGACCACAGCCAGGATGCTGAGTTTCACTATCTGCATGTCCATGGCGGTGAAGACTGGCCGCAATTGGTGGCCTGGTGTATGGAGCAGGGGTTATACGGACTGGAGAATCTGGCTTTGATTCCGGGCTGTGCCGGTTCGGCGCCGATTCAGAATATTGGTGCTTATGGGGTCGAATTTAAAGATGTGTGTGATTACGTCGATTACTTATGTCTGGATACCCTGACGGTACAACGTCTGACCGCTGAACAGTGTCAGTTTGGTTATCGTGACTCTATTTTCAAGCACGCTTTATATAACAAGGCGATTGTGGTGGCTGTCGGGCTTAAGCTGGCCAAGAATTGGCAGCCGGTCTCTTCCTATGGGCCGCTTAAAGCACTGGCGCAGCCCTGTGGCGCTGAAGCGATATACCAGTGTGTGTGTCAGACCCGGCTCGATAAACTGCCGGACCCGCATGAAGTCGGTAATGCGGGCAGCTTTTTCAAAAATCCGGTGATAAGTCAGGCACAATATCACCAGTTGCTGGCTGAATTTCCCCACATGGTGGCGTATCCGGCCGGTGACGGCATGAAAATCGCGGCCGGTTGGCTTATCGACAGTGCTGGTCTCAAAGGCACTCGTGTTGGTGGTGCCCAGGTACACAGCAAACAGGCTTTGGTGCTGATTAATGCGGATAATGCCACGGCACGGGATGTGATTGAGCTGGCGGCATTGGTCCGTCAGAGGGTACAGGACAAATATGCTATTACCCTTGAGCATGAAGTGCGCTTTATCGGCGTGCAAGGGGAAACCAACTTAACGGAAATACTGGAGCAAGCGTAGTGAAAGAGCATAGTGTAAAGCTGGCGTTATTAAAGACCCTGTCAGATGGCACTTTTCATTCCGGTGAATCATTAGGTGAGCAGCTTGGCATGAGCCGCGCAGCCATCAGCAAACATATCCAGGGAATCCAGGAGTGGGGCGTAGATGTCTTCCGCGTGCAGGGCAAAGGCTATCAACTGGCCCAGCCGCTGATGATGCTGGAGGAAGCGGCTATCCAGTCGCAGGTCAGTAATCCGGTTGAGTTGCATCCCATCATCGGGTCAACCAATCAGCATTTGATCGATAATCTCGACAATATCGCCTCCGGTACTGTGTGTCTGGCTGAATATCAGGCCAGCGGTCGCGGACGGCGCGGACGGCAGTGGATATCGCCGTTTGGCTCTAACCTCTACTTTTCCATGTACTGGCGTCTGGAAGCCGGTATGGCTGCCGCGATGGGGCTGAGCCTGGTTGTGGGTGTGGCCGTGGTCGAAGCGCTGGAAAACATGGGCTTTGATGGTGTTAAGCTCAAGTGGCCAAATGATTTGTACTATCAGGACCGCAAACTGGCCGGGATTTTGGTTGAGATGTCCGGACAGGCCGGCGGTGCCGCCCATCTGGTGATCGGTATGGGTATGAACCTGATTATGCAGGATCGTGAATCGGCTATCGATCAGCCCTGGGTCAGTTTGGCGGAGGTGATCGGTCAGGATCGTATTGATCGCAACCAGCTGGCGATCGCCTTTATTCAGGCATTGGATAAGGCGCTGCGTGACTATGAGCTGCATGGTATGCAGGATTTCGTCGAGCGCTGGAACCGCCTGGATAACTTCATCGGCCGCAAAGTGAAGCTGATTATGGGCAATAACGAGGTAAGTGGTATCGAACGCGGCATCGATGCTCATGGCGGTGTACTGCTGGAAACCGGGCAAGGCCTGAAAAGCTACGTCGGTGGTGAGATATCACTGCGTAAAGGTGAGTAACGTGCTTTGAGCGCCAGTCTTTCTCTGGCCGAGAGCAATCAGAATGAAGTACAACAACAAAGAGGCAGCCGCCTCTTTTTTGTTTATTCGGCTTGTTCCAGTACGGCACTATTTGCGTAGCAGAACCCGCTCGACGGTATGATCGATGCTTTTACGCAGGATGAGCTGGGCGCGTTCCTTGGTCGGCAGGATGTTTTCCTGCAGGTTTTTACCGTTGATGCTGTGCCAAATCTCTTTCGCCTTGCTGATCGCTTCTTCTTCACTTAACTGGGTGTAGTGACTGAAATAAGAGCCGGGCTTGGTAAAGGCACCCTGACGGAATTTCATAAAGCGCTCGATGTACCATTTTTCAATCATGCTGCTGTCGGCATCGACATAGATGGAAAAGTCGAGAAAATCAGAGATAAACACCCGGTGTGGGTCATGCGGATAGTCCATCCCGCTTTGCAGCACGTTCAATCCCTCAATCAACAGTACATCAGGGCGGTCAACCACCTTTTGTTCCTCGGTGATGTCATAGGTCAGATGGGAATAGACCGGTGCGGTCACATGCGGTGTGCCGGCTTTGACATCGGAAACAAATTGCACCAGGCGGCGCATATCATAAGACTCGGGAAACCCTTTCTTATGCATGATACCGCGGTCTTTGAGCACCTGGTTCGGGTACAGGAAGCCATCAGTAGTGATCAGTTCGACCTTGGCGTGGTTGTCCCAGCGTGACAGCAGCGCTTTCAGCAGACGTGCAGTGGTGCTTTTGCCTACCGCGACACTGCCGGCAATGCCGATGACAAAAGGAGGTGCTTTCTCGGTATTGCTTAAAAACTGATTCAGTACTGAGTTGCGGCTTTGCCTGGCAGCGACATACAGGTTTAACAGCCTCGCCAGCGGGAGGTAGATCTCGACCGCTTCTTGAATTGTGAGGCTTTCGTTAATGCCTTGCAGCTCTCGCAGGTCCGCTTCCGACAACGTCATAGGTACAGAATTACGTAACTCTGCCCACTGATGACGAGCAAAAGATAAGTACGGGCTCATAAAATGCTCAATCGTATAATTAGAATAAGAGAGGGGAACATACAATATGGTGCTGATAAAGCAAATGAGAAAGATGGCATAATTAGCGATTGGCCGGAAATTTGAATGAAAAACCATCGAATAAACAAAAACGTGGCAAATTTTGATTTTTTTTAAGTTTAAGGGTTGCAAGGTGAGAAATCATTCAATAGAATGCGCCCCACTTATGCCGACTTAGCTCAGTAGGTAGAGCAACTGACTTGTAATCAGTAGGTCACCAGTTCGATTCCGGTAGTCGGCACCATTTTCTCCTCAAGCCAGGCTTGATGGCAGTGAAAATGGCAAAAAATTTGGAGGGGTTCCCGAGTGGCCAAAGGGAGCAGACTGTAAATCTGCCGGCTCCGCCTTCGATGGTTCGAATCCGTCCCCCTCCACCATATTCTTAAGGAAATAGCTCTCAGAGTTACGTGTGCGGGCATCGTATAATGGCTATTACCTCAGCCTTCCAAGCTGATGATGCGGGTTCGATTCCCGCTGCCCGCTCCACTCATTTAAGAGTGCTGATATAGCTCAGTCGGTAGAGCGCATCCTTGGTAAGGATGAGGTCGGCAGTTCGATTCTGCCTATCAGCACCAGCTCTAAGCAAAACTTTCCTTTTGATATATACTTTACTACCGGTAATTTTTGGTTGCGTGGTCATTAATTAAAGCCACCTATATCCGTACCTAGAGGGACAACTCATGTCTAAAGAAAAATTTGAACGTACGAAACCGCACGTAAACGTTGGTACTATCGGCCACGTTGACCACGGTAAAACAACTCTAACAGCAGCTATCTGTACTACACTGTCAAAAGTGTACGGTGGTTCAGCTCGTGACTTCGCGTCAATCGACAACGCTCCAGAAGAGCGTGAGCGTGGTATCACGATCTCTACTTCACACGTAGA